>DATKVX010000063.1 GCA_035529855.1 bacterium | reverse complement strand
GGGCGTCGTGAACGTCATTACGCGCGGCGTGCCGGCCGAGCCGACGGTGACGTTCGGCGGCAGGTACGGCACTTACAACGGCGTCGGGACCGCGGTCGAGGCGGGGGTGCCTTTCGGCAGGATCGGCGTGACCGGCGGCGGTAATTACCGTCGTTCCGACGGCTTCCGCGGAAACGACGATTACGAAGGCGAAGGCGGGCACCTCAAACTCTCTTACGCGGTAACCGAGGAGGCGACCTTGTCGGCCCGCGGCCAATATCAAACCTCCGAGTTGGGAGTTCCCGGGTCGCTGTCGTTCCCGTCGCCGTCGGCGCGGCAGGATGACGACTTCGCCAGTGTGAACGTAGGTTTCGACGGGGCGTTAGGCGAAGGGTGGTCTGCGGAAGGGCGCGTTTACGGTAAAAACCAGAAACGACACTACGTCGACCCGGCTCCGATACCACCCGTGGACGATACGCACCGCAACGGCGCCGTCGGCGGCCGGGGCGTCGTCTTCCGCCAAATAACGTCTTGGAATCGAGGCGCCCTCGGCGGTGAATGCGAGAGAGAGGCGACCGACAGCACGGCGATAGGCAAACGCGTGGGGATGACGTGGGCCGTTTTCGGCCAAGAGGACCTACGCTTCGACGAGTTGACGACCGTTTTCGGGGTCCGTTACGATTCCTCCGGGATTTACGGCGACGCCGTTTCGCCGCGCCTCGGCCTAAAGTACCGCTTTAACGATTACGTGAGCGCGCGCGCGTCGGGGGGGCGGGGCTTCCGGGCGCCTACCTTCGACGAGCTCTTCTGGCCGGACACTGGTTACGGCCCCGGCAACCCGGACCTTAAGCCGGAGTACTGCTGGTCATACGAGGCCGGGCCGACGTTGCGGTGGGGCCCTTATTTTAAAGTCGACGTGATTTACTTCTATTCTAATTACGACGACCTGATAAGCGGTTGGCCGCCGGACAACGTCTCCCGGGCGTTCATACGCGGCGGCGAGGTCGGCTTCCGGGCGGCGCCGCTGCCCTCGCTGCGGGGGCTGCAGCTCGACGCGACGGCCACCTTCCTCCAGACCAAAGATAGGGAGACGGACGAGCAGCTGGACTATAGGCCGGTACATACCGAGTTCGCCGAGTTGCGCTACCGGCACGACTTCGGCGACGGCGCGTTCGCGCTGACGCCGTCGGTTTCGACGGAACTGGTAGGCCGGCAGCAGTATACCGACTACGACCCGGTAACGTTCGAGCCGTTCAAGGTCTGGCTGGACGCGTACGCGCTTCTGAACGCGCGGCTGGCCTTCAAGGTTTATTACGCGGAGGTCTACGTCGCCGGTAAAAACTTGGCCGATAAGACGTACCAGACGATTTACGATTACCCGATGCCGGGCCGTACTTTGTACGGAGGCGTAACGGTTACGTTGTAGCGGGGGGGATTGACGTGAAGCCGGCCTGCGGGCCGGCTTTTTTGTAGCGGCTAGGCGTATTCTATTTTAATATGTTCGGCGATGCGGCAAACCGTCAAAGCGGTTCTCGCCGCCGCGGCCGTGGCCGCCGCGGGAACGGCGTTTGTTTTATTATACGCGAGATATTCCCCCGGGGAATCGAGCGTGTTCGTCGTCGTCCTGGGTAAGTTGTGGCACCTGGGCCTGTTCCTTTTTTTCTGGTTAGCGGTATACGCCGTAGGCCGCGGCGTCCAAAAGCTCGTCCTCGGTCGTTCGGCCGGACCTCCGGAAATCGCCGTAGCCTTCGGCGTGGTGGCATTCGTGGCCTTGGCGTTCCTTATGTGCGCGGTCCGGTTGGCGTACGTTTGGGTTGCGCGGGGCTTCATAATCTCGGCTGCGGTCGCGGGGGTCGCGATTTTACGGGGCGAATTCGGCCGCGCGCCGGGACGGTTTAGGAAGTGGCTCGGCGATTTGGGGTTATCCACCGCGGCGCTCGTTGCGGGGGTTGCGGTGCTCGCGGCGCCGGTAGCGCTGACCGCGGCCCACCCTCCCACGTACGTCGACGCGTTGGTGTACCACCTCGCCGTTCCCAAGGCGTACGCGGCCGCGCACGGGTTCACGTACCTCGCGTATAACGCCTACGCCTCTATGCCGCTGGGAGGGTCGCTGTTTTACCTCTGGCCTTACTTGTGGGACGGCCTTATCGCCGCCAACGCTTGCCACCTCGTCGCGACGTTGCTCGCGGTCTCGTTGACCTATCGCCTCGCGCGGCGCTGGCTTAGCCAATTCTACGCCGCGCTGGCCGGGGCTTTCGTAATCCTGACGCCGGTCGTTTTTATTTCAATGGGCGGTGCCCAAAACGACCACTTCCTCGTTTTATTCGTAGTCGCCGCCCTTTACGAATATTTTAAAATCGAAGAAACCGGACCGCGAGCGAGGGCGCGCCGCTGCGTATCCGCCGGCCTGTTCGTGGGCGCGGCGCTCGCCGTGAAATATTCGGCCGTCGCCGCGTTGGCGGCTCTCGCGGTAATTTTCTTCTACGATATTTCGCGGAAGCGGGTGCGGCTCCGCGACGGCGTTATTATATTCGCCGTTGCCGTCGCGGTTTTCATACCTTGGTTGGCCAAAGCGTACGTCGAACAGGGCAACCCGGTTTTCCCCGTTTGTTACGACTTTTTCGGCGGCCGCGGTTTTACGCCGGAGCAGGCGGGACGGGTCGCGTCCTGGCTAACGGGTATGGGGCGGGGCCGGGGTTTCTTAGACTACGTACTGTTACCGTACCGGATATCGGTTCAGGCCGGCGCGATGTACGAGGACTTCGCCGGTAAATATTTGCCGTTTCTACTTCCGCTGGCGGCGTTGGGAGCGGTCTTTTTCCGCCGGGGAGGTCGAGTCGTAGCGTTCGGTTGGATTTACCTCGCGGCCTGGGCTTTCGGGCCGCAGCAATTGAGGTTTCTGGACGGCGCGCTTCCGGCGCTTGCGATCGCCGCGGCCGGGGCCCTCGGCGTTGCGGACGGCGCGTATACTACTTGGGTGAGGAGAGCGTCGCGAGCGGTAGTCGCGGCGGCCGTTATTTTCGTAGCGGCGGTCACGGTCGGGCCCGCGGATTTCGCCATGTTGCCGCGTCACCTTTATTTGGGCGGTATGCCTCAACGGGAGTTCCTGCGCCGGTGGGTCGCCTTCTACCGGGCGCAGGAGTTTATGAACGAGCAATTACCGTCGGATGCGAAGGTTTTACTTCTATATTATAACCAGACGCTGTACCTCGAGCGGCCTACCGCGTATGACTCGTTTTTAAACGCGTCCGCGCTACTACTGGCCGCGGAGAAGACCCGCGACGAGGCCGAGCTTTACGACCTCGTCCGGAGCTGGGGCGTGACGCACATCCACGTTTACCAGTACGGCGAACCGCGGCTCGAGGGGTTTTATTCGGCGGAGGCGGTCGAACGGGTGCACGCGTTCGCATCCCGCTTCGGCGTCGTGTTGTACGAGGACCCTTACGGTAAGGTTTACGAGTTGATATAGGCGGCCGGAAGGCCGGTATTTATGGATTTTGACGTAAAGAGGGCGTTGCCGTTAGCGGCCGTGGTGGCCGTTTGCGCGTTATTCGTGGCGTTGAGCGTCGCGGCGCCGCGGGAGGGGCTCAACGCTTTCGACGTACTCGCCGGCAAGTTGTGGCATCTCGCGCTCTTCCTCGTTTTCTGGTTGGCGGTGTACGCATTAGGGCGGGGCGCCGTGAAGTTACTATTCGGGCGTTCGGCGTGGCCGCCGGACCTCGTATGGGCGTTAGGCGTCGCGGCGGCGGTCGTATCGGCGTTTGGGTTATGCGCCGTCGGCCTGGCGTACGGTTGGTTGGCGAAAGCGCTGGTAATCATAGCGGCGGCGGCGGGCGTAGTTCTTTTGAGGAAAGAGCTCGCGCGCGTTCCCGGAAGGGTAAGGCGGTGGCTGGCCGAGATGGAGACGTCGTCGGCGGCGTTGGTCGTCGGGACCGCGGCGCTGGCGCTGCCGATCGCGCTTAACGCGGCCGTACCGGCGTTTTACTGGGACGCGCTCACGTACCACCTGGCCGTGCCGAAGGCGTACGCCGACGCTCACGGTTTTATTTATATGCCGTATAACGTGTACGCGTCGATGCCGATGGGGGGCTCGCTGTTCTATCTGTGGCCCTATTTGTGGGACGGCCTTATTACGGCCAAGGCTTCCCACCTCGTCGCGACCGTACTGGCCTTGTCGTTGACGTACCGGCTGGCGCGTATTTGGCTGAGCCAGTTTTATGCGGCGTTGGCGAGCGCCTTCGTAATGCTGACGTCGCCGGTGATGGTGGTCATCGGCGGCGCGCACAACGACCACTTCCAGATCCTGTTTACGGTCGCGGCGCTCTATGTTTATTTTAAATGGGCTGGGGGCGGGGAAGCGGCGCCGAAGCGGGCGTGGCTCGCGCTGGGGATATTCGTAGGCGCGGCGCTGGCGGTGAAGTACTCGGCGTACGCCGTCGTCGCCGCGTTCGTGCCTATCTGGGTATATGACGTAATAAGGAAGCGGGTCCGGCCGTCCTGGGTTGTGAAGGCGGCGGCCGTCGCGTTAGTAATGGTCTTGCCGTGGCTGGTCAAGGCGTTGGTAGAGCGCGGCAGCCCGGTTTTCCCGCTGTTCTACGATCTTTTGGGGGGCCGGGGCTTTACGGCGGAGCAGGCCGAACGCCTGATGGCGTGGCAATTCGGTATGGGGAAGGGGCGGGGGATTATGGATTTAATCCTCTTGCCGTACCGCGTTTCGGTCGAAGCGGACGTTGGGTACAAAGAATTCTCCGGCATATATCTGCCGTTCTTGCTGCCGCTGGCGGCCTTGGCGGCCTTGTTTTTCAGGCGCGGGGGGCGCCTGGTGGCGTACGGTTGGTTATACCTTGTAGCGTGGTTTTTCGGGCCGCAGCAGCTTCGTTTCCTCGGCGCCGCGCTCCCGGCGTTGGCGGCCGCCGCGGCGGGGGTCCTCGCCGCCGCGGAAGGGCGATGGGGCGGCTGGCCGCGACGGCTTTGGCGGTCGTTTATAATCGTCGGCCTGTATTTGGTCAGCGTTCCCTTTTTCGCGGGCGCTTTACTAAGCGCGACGGCCAACTACACGTATTTATTCGCCCCGGACCGCGACAAGTTTTTACGCACCCGCGTCGGCTTCTTCGCGGCCCAGGAGTTCATCAATAAAGAGCTCGCGCCGGACGCCAAGGTCTTAATGGTATTCACCAATCACACGTTGTACCTGGAGCGCGACGCGGCGTACGACTCGTTCCTCGAGGCGTCGGCGTTGCTCCTCGCGGCGGAGAAGGCGAAGGACGGCGCCGAGCTGTACGCGCTGGCGCGGGAGTGGGGGTGCGGGTACGTTCATATTTACCACTCGTTCGAGCCCAAAGTTTGGCCTTACTACGCGCCGCGCGCGCGCGACGTTTTTTACGACTTCGTGCGACGGTACGGCGTTTTGATATACCAGGACCGCCTTAACGAAGTGTACGAACTAGTCGGAGGCGAACGGTGAGGAAGTACTTGTGGCTCGTCGTGGCGGTTGTCGCGGCCGGCCCGTTCCTGGCGTTAAACGCCGTCGTGCCCCACATTTACCGCAATATGGTCGGTGCGCTGTTGCCGAAGATGTGGCACCTGCTTCTCTTCGGCGCGCTGTGGCTCGCCGCGTACTTCGCCGGCAAAGCGGTATTGAAATTATTGCGCTATCCTCCCGAAATCCCGCCCGAGTTGGCGATAGCGGCCGGCGCGGTCGTTTTCAGCCTGGCGGCCTTCGGCCTCGCGGCGGTCCATCTGGCGTACGGTTTTATAGTCAAAGCGGTTGTAATCGCGGTCCTGGTGCTCGGCTTCTATCCGTGGGCGCGGCGTCTTCGGGCCGCGCCGACGCGCGCCCGGCGTTGGCTTGCGGAGCTCGAGCCGGGGCCGGCGGCCTGGATATTCTTCGCCGGCTTGCTGGCGTTTCCGCTCGCCCTGGCCGCGGTGCAGCCGCCGTTGTACTGGGACGCGCTCACGTACCACCTGGCCGTGCCCGAAAAGTACGCGGCGGCGCACGGCTTTATCTATCTCCCGTACAACACCTATTCGTCGATGCCGTTGGGAGCGACGATGTTTTACCTGTGGGGGATGTTGTGGGACGGGTTGACGTGCGCTAATGCCTCGTACTTCGCCGCGTCGCTGGTCGTCGTCGCCCTCGTATACCGGCTCGCGCGGTTCTGGCTGCCGCAGTTTTACGCCGCGGCGGCGGCGTTCCTGGTGTTCTTTACGCCCGTATTCTTCGTCGTTATGCCCGGGGCGCACGTGGACCATTTTCTGATGTTGTACGTCGTCGCCGCGCTGTACGCGTACTTCTTGCCGGGGCTCGCCGGCGACGCGAGGCCGCCGCGGCGTGCTTTGGCGGTCGGGATATTTTTGGGCGCGGCGCTCGCGGTCAAGTATACGTCGATTTACGTTCTGGGCGCGTTTACGCCGATTTTAATTTATGACCTCGTCCGCCGGCGCCTCCGGTGGCGCGACGCCGCGGTCATACTGGCGGTCGGGTTTGCGTTCGTCGTGCCGTGGCTCGTCAAAGCGTACGTCGAGAGGGGGAGCCCTCTGTTTCCGCTTTTTTACGATGTTCTGGGAGGCCGCGATTTCTCGCGGGTGCAGGCGGAACACCTCGTCTTGTGGCAGCACGGCATGGGGGCCGGCAGGAGCTGGTGCGACTACCTGCTGCTGCCGTACCGGATCTCGGTTAGGGCGGATTTCGATTACGGATATTTCGCCGGCCTGTATTTGCCGTACCTTTTGCCGCTGGCCGCGGTGGCGGCGTTGGCGTTCCGGCGCGCGGGCCGGCTCGTCGCGTTCGCGTGGGCGTTCGTGGCGTGTTGGTCGTTGGGGCCGCAGCAGCTTCGCTTTTTAGACGGCGGCCTCGCCGCGCTGGCCGTCGTCGCCGCCGGCTCGTTAGCGGCCGTCGAACGGGCGTGGGGCGCGGCCGCCCGGGGCGTGTGGCGCGCGGGCGTCGTCGTCCTTATAATATTTACCGGTTTGGCGTACAACGTGGGCGGCGTCTTACATACGCTGGAGGGGTTCGACTACCTCGCGGGGGAAAGTCGGGAACGGTTCTTGGAAACCAAGTGCGGCTTCTACCTCGCGCAAAAGTTTATTAACGAGAAAACGCCGCCGGATGCCAAGGTCCTGATGATATTTACGAACCACACCCTATACCTCGAGCGAGAGGCCGTGTACGATTCTTTCTTTGAAACCTCGGCGTTTTTATTGGCGGCGGAGAAAGGCGCCGACGCCGCGGGGCTTTACGAGCTCGCTCGTCGGTGGGGTATAACGCACGTACACATCTTCCATATGTTCGAGAAGAAGGCTTGGCCTTACTACAGCAAACATACCAAGAACGCCTTCTACGAGTTCATCGAAAAATACAATAAATCTGTATACCGGGACCCGCTGAACGACGTGTACGAACTATCCGCGGCGGAATAATAGCTTGCGAAAAAGCACGGTTTATCCTATGATGATGCGTTATTATTTTCACAGTCTGGCGCGGTTCGCGAAGCCCGAGAGGAGTCGATTATGGCCGACGATTATGGCCTAAGCAGTTTAGGACTCAAGACTGATAAAAGCATATACCGTAATCTATCGGCGCCGGTTTTGGCGGAGATGGCGCTTTGCCGCGGGGAAGGGCAATTGGCCGGCAACGGCGCGTTGTTTGTGCGGACCCCGGACCGTACCGGTCGGTCCCCCAACGATAAGTTTATGGTGCGGGACCCGGCCACCGAAAAGGATATTTGGTGGGGTAAAGTCAACGTCGAAATGGAACCGGAGACGTTCGACAAACTGTATACGAAAGTTGCGGCGCACCTTTCCCAAAGGGACCTGTTCGTATTCGACGGTTTCGTCGGCGCCGACCCTACGTATTCTTACGGCGTGCGGATCGTGACCGAGAAGGCGTGGCATTCGCTTTTCGCCCGAACCCTTTTTCGCCGGCCCACGCCGCAACAATTGGCGACCCATAAAGCGGATTTTACGGTGGTGAACGCCTGCGATTTCCACGCCGACCCGGAGGCGGACGGCGTTCGCTCGTACGTCGTCGTAGCGGTAGATTTAAGGAAGAACATCATCCTCATAACCGGCACTCATTACGGCGGCGAAATAAAAAAGAGTATTTTCACGATAATGAATTACCTTTTGCCGGCCCGCGACGTATGCCCCATGCACTGCTCGTGCAACGTCGGCGCGGACGGCGACGCGGCTTTATTCTTCGGCCTTTCCGGGACGGGGAAGACGACTCTCTCCGCCGACCCCAAGCGGCGACTCGTAGGCGACGACGAGACCGGCTGGAGCGACGACGGGTGTTTCAACTTCGAGGGCGGTTGCTACGCGAAGGTTATCCGCCTTTCGGCGAAAGACGAGCCGCAGATATATAACGCCATCAGGTTCGGCTCGCTTCTGGAGAACGTTATCGTCGACCCGGAGACGCGGGCCATCGATTACGACGACGGCAGTATTACCGAGAATACCCGGGCGACGTATCCGGTGGAATATATCCCCAACTGCATAACGGAGGGCATCGCCGGGCAACCGCGGAACGTCTTCTTCCTCGCCGCCGACGCCTTCGGCGTCCTGCCCCCCATATCCAAGCTTACGCCCGAGATGGCGATGTACCATTACCTCTCGGGCTACACGGCGAAGCTCGCCGGCACCGAGGCCGGTATCGACGAGCCGCAGGCTACGTTCAGCGCCGCGTTCGGCGCTCCCTTCCTGCCTCGTCACCCCACGGTATACGCGACGCTGATAGGCAAACGCATCGCGAAGCACAAGACGAATTGCTGGCTCGTTAATACCGGATGGAGCGGCGGCCCGTACGGCGTCGGCGACCGTATGGCTATCGGCGTTACGCGGGGCCTGTTGTCCGCGGCCATCGAGGGCGTTCTGGAGAAGCAAGAGTTCGTGCCGGACCCCCTGTTCCAGGTCCTGGTTCCGAAGGAGTGCCCGGGCGTTCCCACGGAGGTATTGTGGCCTAAAAATACGTGGAAGGACAAAGCCGCGTACGATGCCAAAGCCCTCGAGCTCGCGAAGCGCTTCGCCGACAATTTCAAGCAATTCGAGGATATGGCGAGCGACGACGTGAAGGCCGCGGGCCCGAAGGTTTAGGAAACTTTTACAGCTAGTAAAAAGGCCGCGCCTCGGGCGCGGCTTTTAAATTTAACCGGGTTACTATTCAGCGGCGGCCGGCCTCCGGTTCAGTTTTTCTTTCATCTGCTTCCCGGGTATAAATTTTACGCGGCGGGTGGGGGCGATTACGATTTCGGTATTGGTGCTCAGGTCGCGCGCTACTTTCCTTTTGGTACGGCGGACTTTAAACACGCCGAAGCCGCGTATCTCCGTTTTTTCTCCCGCGGCCAGCGCCGATTTTATCTCGGCTAGTAGCTGGTCGATGACCGCGACGGCGCGCTTGTGCGTTATGCCCGTGCGGAGCGCTACTTTAGCGGCGATTTCTTTTTTCGTCATTATATTTCCCGTTTAAGGCGTTACGAGTGAATCGCCGTGTAGAGTTGCCGGAACTCTTCGTTGGTTATCAGCGCTTTATTCACGAGGTGGTACGTCTCCAGTAGTTTATCGGTCTTGCGCATTCTCTTGGAAAATACTTCGGCCACGGCCAGCAGTAGTTTTACCCCTAACGACGGGTCCCTTTCGACGATTATTTTGAACGTTGCCCGGGGTAGGGCCAGTAGGACGCAATCTTCCAAGGCGGTGGCGGACGCGGAACGCGGATACTCGTCGATGAGCGACATTTCGCCGAAGCAATCACCGGTACCGAATTCAGCGAAAGCTATTTCATTGTCGTCGAAGACGCGGTATACTTTTATCCGGCCGCTTTTAATTATGTACATTTCGTTGCCGGCGCTCCCCGCCTCGAAGACGGTTTCGCCGTTTTTCAATCGGACTTCCGTTGTATCACTTAACACCCGTTGCGAATCTTCGGGCGAGAGATACTTGAATATCTCGATATTTTTTATCTTGTCGTTATCTTCCATAAGCGTTCTACCTGTTCCCTTTTTGTTAATACGGTCTTTTCTATCATAATCCGCCTACGATGCGCAACTAAAAAATTGCGGCCGCCTGTAACCGTCGGCGGATACGTCTTGCCCGGGCGAAGGTGATTGTAGCGGCGACGGCTTTACGTTATAATCGCGGCGTGGAAATTTTAACTACTACAGCTCTACTGTTATGGTCTTTTAAAGCCGGCGCGCCGGCGGACGCGCCGCCCCTGGTAGCGGAGGGCCGCGTATATTACGCCGCCGCGGACAAGAAGCTCTACGCGTTGCGTTTGGAGGACGGCGAAAAGCTTTGGTCGCGCCGTTTTAAAGCGCCGTTGCCCGAGGGGCCCGTTTTCGAGGGCGGCGTCGTTTACTTGTACGTCCCGTACCCTGAAGGCCGGATTTACGCCGTGCGCGCCGCGGACGGTAAAAACGTCTGGCGGGAACGGGCCGGCCCGGGCGTGGTAAAGGCCGCGGTAGGCGAACGCGCCCTCGCCGTAGGTTACGGCCAGGCCGTCGTTTTTTACGACCGTTTGTCGGGCGCGGAGGAGGGTAGGGTGCAATTCGACGAGCGCGTCGTGGGCGCGGCGTACGCCGACGGCGGGGCGTTTTTAGTTTGGACCGGGGGCGGTTACGTAGCGGCGTGTAAGCCCGGTGTGAGTGAACCCATATGGGTCTTACGGGCCGCCGCGGGCGGCGTTTACGTCAGCGCGGCCGCCGGGCGGGCGTACGCGGCCGCGGCCTCGGGCGAACTGGCCGCGTACGATTTGCTCACCGGCGACGAATATTGGCGTGCCGAGTTCGACGAACCTTTGGCCGGGCCGGCGGTCGCCGGCGGCGACGTATTATTCGTTCCCGGCCGGCGTACGGTCTTTGCCTGTGACGGCCTAACGGGGGAGGTCCTTTGGACCTTTGAGCCGGGGGGCAACGTAGTGGGCGTTGCCGCTCATCGCGGGCGGGCCGTCGTGGCTTGCGAGGACGGCCGGGTGTACGCCGCGACGGCGGAGGGGGGGGAGGAACTATTTAAGTTGGAAGATTATGCGGCTACTGCGCCGGCGGTCTCGGCGAATTCGATTTTAGTCGCTGACGGTAAAAAACGTTTATGGTGCTTCAAATTAGAGTAAGTATCGGCGTCCGGGGGCGGCAAAAAATGACTTGACACCGTGGGGGGTGTGTGGTAGTGTTTCGAAAAATAGCGCAAACGGGCACGGCCGTCAAACGGCTTGGTGGCCAGAGAGTAATGACGACGGAGCTCAAAGCCTTCATTCCTACCCAGGAGGGTGAAAAGCGATGAGGCTGAAGAAGGGATATATTTTATTAGCGGCCTTCGGCGTTGCTATCGGCGTTACGGCGTTCTTCCTCGCGGCTTGCGAAGAAGACGTACCCGATACGACGAGGCCTAAAGTCGAATACAACGACCAGACCTTCTCGCTCTTGGTCTGCGACGGTAACGGCAACGACCCGGCCGGTTGGGACCACGACGGCGCTGCGGTATGTACGTTGGACTGGAACGGCGACGGCTCGGGCTCCAACCGCGTTCCGGTAACGTACGTCTACGACCGGTATCCGCTTATTGACGGCGTCGCCGAGAATCTAAGCGGTAAGGTAGCCAAGGCCGGCGATTACTGGTTGTGGGAGACGACCCCGTGGACGGTTATCAAGACCGCCCCCGTAATCGGCAAAGGTAGCGGCGTGAAGGAGGTTTGGGTCAAGGCCCTCTACACGTACGTCAATCCGCCGCGGATTTGGTTCTTCTTCCGCTGGGAAGACCCGAGCCACTCTATACAACCGGTACAACCGAAATCGGAACGCGGTACGGTAGGAGCGCCCGGAGGCACCCATCATTATTACTGGTATCAGAAGGGCGGCTTCCCCATCCCGAGCGACGGCTTTACGAATAACCGTCAATGGGAATCGCACGAGGATTGGATCGCGCTGGTGTGGTCGACGTGGTTCTTGCGGAATACTGTGAACGCCAAGCAGCCCGCTGACCCTGAAGGTTACGATTGGCAGTTGGTGGAGACGGTTCCCGGTTTCCAAGCGAAGGGGATAGAGCTCTTGAAGGGGAGCGGGAACGTCGTATACAAGACGCCGAAAGTCGACACCAACAAACCGCCTTATGACCAGGTCGGTTACCCCGGACCAGTCTGTGACCTCTGGTTTTTCAGCGCTTCCAGGTCTAACTACACCGCGGCCGGCGGTTGGCTGGATAACGAGGCGGCGTACCTGTTCGATTGCCGCATAGACAGTAAAGGCTTCAATTACCCGCCGGTAGGGTCGAACACGAATCCGGAATCGCTCGACGAGTGGCTCACGTTCGACAGCGGCATCGTCGGCGTAACGCGGAACGGCGGGGTCGGCGGGTCTCCCGAACGACAGGCGGTCAGCGACCCGCAATCTAATCCCCCGGGCGCGTACTACATATGGCGCGCGTCGGATACGGCGCCCATATTCGGGCAGGCCGCTCCCTGGATCAAAACGGGCGGCGCCCGCATCCCCGGTTATATGAATCTCCCGGCCTTAGGTTCCGTAGCCGACATAATCTGCCGCTGCCAGTGGCAGCAGCCCAACCGCGAAGCTTACGAGCCGTGGGAAGGTGAACGCACTACCAAAGACCCGCAAAAACAGGCGGAAAGGCTAAAGAAAAACGTCTACGGCAAGGATTGGAACTACACGCTCGAGATAATGCGGGATATCGGGAACATAACGAAGATCGACCCGGGAGAGGACGTTCTGCTGGGGCTCTTCAACCCGCACCCGGGCGAGTAAGGGTTGCCCGAGCCGGACATCGTACTTGACGTTAACGCCCCCGCTCGGCGCCGCGCCCGGGCGGGGGCTTTGCCGGAAAGTAAATAAGCGACGGGAGTTGCGTTATGTCCAATATGTGGGCCGCGGTGGTGGAGATAGGCTTTCTGGGCTGGGTCGGGTCCACTATCGGCTTCATCTTCCGCGCCATAAGCAAAGAGAACAAGTTCGTAAGCAGGAAAGCTTTGTTCTGGGGCGTACTCATCGCGGTCTTCTACACGCTCTGGATCGTGGGGCTGGTCAACGCGTAAGCCGTTCTCGATTCCTAAAAAATGACTAAACGAAAGCCGGGTTTATCCCGGCTTTTCGTATAGGCGGCGGCGGCGGCGGCGGCGGCGGTCGTTTCCTTTCGGGTTTATACGACTGGAAAAAGCTCGGCCCCGGGGGAACGTCGGCGTGAGCATCTTCAACCCGGGCGCGGCGTTTGACGTATACGCCTTACCCGGCGGCGATGTTATTTAGCTAAACGCGGTAAAAAATACCTATTCGTGTATAATTTCACTTGCGGCGCGAGGTGTTTTCGCGTATAATAAACCCCCGTTTCGGTAACCGTTCTTTGCTGGCCCAATTAAAATTAGGAGAGGCTATGGTCGAAATAAAAGAGCTTGAAGAGACAAGCCGCAAGATCCGGCGCGACATAATGGTCATGCTCGCCGAGGCGGGTTCGGGCCATTCCGGCGGGTCGCTCTCGGCGGTCGAGGTCCTGGTCTCGCTCTACTGGGACATCCTGAAGCACGACCCGGAAAACCCGGATTGGGAAGAGCGCGACTGGTTCGTACTGTCCAAGGGCCACGCGTGTCCGGTTTTGTACGCCGTAATGGCCGCCCGGGGGTACTTCCCGCGGAAGACGCTGTGGACGCTGCGTAAGTTGGATTCCATACTACAGGGGCACCCGCACCGCCTGAAAACTCCCGGCGTCGAATTTTCGACCGGGTCGCTAGGGCAGGGTCTTTCGCTCGCCGCCGGCGCGGCTATGGGCCTTAAGCGCCAGGGTATGCCCAACAGCGTTTTCGTCCTGACGGGCGACGGCGAACAGAACGAAGGCTCGATATGGGAGGCCGGCATGACGGCGGCCCACTACCGCCTCGATAACCTGTGCGCCATCTGCGACCGCAACTACCTGATGATCGACGGCAATACCGAGGAGGTTATGGGCCTCGACCCGCTTCCGGAAAAATGGCGGGCGTTCAACTGGCAAGTGATCGAAATTGACGGCCACGACCTCCGGCAGGTGACGTACGCCTACCAACGGTTCCTCCTGGAGAAGAATCGCCCCACTATGGTCATCGCCAATACCATTAAAGGCAAGGGCGTTTCGTTCATGGAGAACCTGGCCGATTGGCACGGGGCGTCGCCGAAGAAGGGCGAGCAGGTGCAGCAAGCGCTCGCCGACCTCGGTTTTAAGGCGCCTTGGGAAGAATACAAGAAGCACGATTTCGATTGGGTTGGCTAGCGATCATTTAATATATCAGTCGAGGAGACGACGATGGGCGGCATACGCGAAGATGCACATTTAGTTGATTACCGTAAGGGCGTCGACATGGTGCCGAGCCGCGACGGCTACGGCCACGGCCTGTTGTGGCTGTGCGAGCACGACGACCGCGTCGTGGTGTGCGACGCCGATTTGGCGAAATCCACCCGGACCGTCTGGGTGCGCGATAAATTCCCCGAGAAATTTGTCGATTTCGGCATCGCCGAGCAGGATATGCTGGCGGAGGCGGGCGGCATGTCGCGGACGGGCCTGGTGCCGTTCGTGACCACGTACGGGATCTTCGTTGCCGGCCGGGCGTGGGACCAGATCCGCACGTCGATCTGCTACGGCGGCTTGAACGTTAAGATCGGCGGGGCGCACGGCGGCATATCGGTGGGGCCTGACGGGCCGACGCACCAATCGCTGGAGGAAATACCGCTGATGCGGGTCCTGCCCGGTATGACGTTAATCGTACCGACGGACGCTATTGAGGCGCAGAAGGCGACGATATGGGCCGCTTCGCATGAGGGGCCGGTATACTTGCGTTTCGGCCGCGAGGGGGTGCCGGTCATCACGACGGAGGAGACGCCCTTTACGGTGGGCCGGGCGGAGGTCTATCGCGACGGCGGCGACGTCGCCATCGTGGCCTGCGGGCCGCTGGTCTACGAGGCGTTGGCGGCCGCCGATAAGCTCGAGAAGGAGGGCGTCGACGCCCGCGTCATAAATTGCCACACCGTGAAACCTCTCGACGTCGATACGCTGCTTACGGCCGCGAAGGAGTGCGGGGCCATCGTAACCGCCGAGGAGGCGCAGGTCTACGGCGGCCTGGGTGGCGCCGTCGCGGAGGTTATTTCCCAACGTCACCCGGTGCCGATGCGAATCGTCGGCATCGAGGACGTGTTCGGCGAATCGGGCAGCCCGCGCGAGTTGCTCGACCGGTACGGCATGAACTCGGGCAATATCGTGGCCAAGGTCAAAGAAGTCCTCGAGATGAAGAAATAATCCGCGAGGCGCAGCGATACCATCACGAAGCCCGGTACCCGCCGGGCTTTTTTTACCTTTTTGGAAATGTCCGGTTCTGATATTATTTAACGGCATGGAGAACGTGGGCGAAGGCGGAAGAGAGATAGCGCGGTCGAGCGGGGAAGCGCCGTTGGTTTCGGTCGTCGTCCCTTGTAGGAACGAGGAGGCTTTTATCGCGAAGGCCGTCGGGTCCGTCCTCGCAAACGAATGGCCGGGTGACCGGTTGGAAGTTCTTGTCGTCGACGGGATGAGCGCCGACGGTACGCGGGATATAATAAAGGAAATCGCAACCCGCGACGCTCGCGTAAGATTAGTCGATAATCCCGATTTATTCGCCGGTAGCGCGATGAAGGTCGGGTTGGCGGCTGCGCGCGGCGACTACGTCGTACGCGTCGACGCCCACGCCGAAATCCCGCCCCAGTACGTCACGACGGGCGTGGGAATCCTTGAGCACCACCCCGAGATATGGGCCGTGGGCGGGCCGGTCGACCGGGTCGCCGCCGGCGAGGAAGGCCGGCTGGTAGCGGCGGTTAATAGCAATATATTCGCGACCGGGAATACGCCGGTTCGCGTAGGCCGCGCCGAGGGGCCGGTCGACGCCGTCTTATATCCCGTATGGCGGCGGGACGTTTTCGACCGGGTGGGGGATTTCGACGAGTCGCTGGTACGCAACCAGGACGACGACTTCCACTATCGCATCCGCGAGGCGGGGGGCGTAATTTACCAAACGCAAAAAATGAGGGCGAAGTACTACGTTCGCGGTTCGGTTCGGCAGCTTTTGCGGCAGTACAACCAATATGCTTTTTGGAAAATGGCCGTGGCGAAGAAGCACGGCCGCTTTATCGATTGGAAGCCGCTCGTGCCGCCGGCGTTCTTTGCGGCTTTAGCCATAACGGCAGCGGGGGGATTCGTTACGCCGTACCTTTGGCTTGTGAGCGGGGCGTTGGCGGCGGCATATATAATAGCGGACGTGGCGGCGTCGGCCGCCGTGGCTGCCAAGACCGGCTTGCGGAATTTTTTCAAGGCTTCGGCGATTTTCCCTGTTTTTCACCTGAGGTACGCGCTGGGGATCGTTGCCGGGATATGGTGCTTTTACGTACGCGGTTTTTCGCCCGCGGAAACCGCGCGGCGCGGTATCTTTAACCGGCTGACGCGTTGAAGGGGCGTCGAGCCGGTAGGCGGCGGTTACACCATTATGGAGTACGCGCTTAAAGAGCTGAAAGAGAGGATAGGCGAAATCCCGGACGAGGCGGGTTGTTACATCTTCAAAGGCCGCGGTAAGCCGATATACGTAGGGAAGGCGAAGTCTTTGCGTAAGAGGTTGAGTCAATACCTTAGCGGCAAAAGGTCGGGCGACCCCAAGGCCGAGGCTATGTTGGAACGCGCTACCGACGTCGAGCTTGTGTTGACCGCCAACGAGACGGAAGCGCTT
This sequence comes from bacterium, assembly GCA_035529855.1. Lineage (NCBI taxonomy): Bacteria > bacterium. The sequence continues at coordinate 37,647 of DATKVX010000063.1, read as the reverse complement.
TTGCTGGAGATGAACCTCATAAATAAGTACCGGCCCAAGTACAACGTCAGCATCCGCGGCTTCCCGCATATAAAAATTACCAAAGAGAGATTCCCGCGCGTTTTCTTGACGCGGGAGCGGCGCGACGAGCGAACGGGTCGCTACGTCGGCCCTTTCACGGACGCGAAGGCCGTCAGGCGGACGGTGGCGTTGACCAACCGCGCCTTCGGCTTGCGGACCTGTAAGTACGACCTCGACCGCAAGCTGCCCCGCCGCCCGTGCCTCGACTACGAGATCGGCATCTGCCTCGGTCCGTGCGCCGGCGCCGTATCGCAGGGGGATTATGCGGCCTTACTCGAGAAGGCGTTAAAATTTATCTCAGGTCGGCGGGCCGGCGTTACGCGGGAACTCGAGCGGAGGATGACGGCCGCGGCGGCGGCCCTCTCGTTCGAGGAAGCCGCGAAATGGCGGGACGTAGTCCGCGGCCTGAACCGCGCCGTCGCCGACCAGTACGCCGTCGCCCGGAAGAATACGAACGCGGACGCCGTGGCCTGCGAGGTCAGGGCGGATAAATTGTACGGCGTCGTGTTGCGGGTTCGCGAGGGCCGGCTCGTGGACCGGGTGGCGGTAACGACCGGTGCGCCCGCCGGCGATGAGCTTGAGCAATTTTTACTAAGCCACTACGGCGCCGGTGCCGAGGTGCCGCCCAAAATAGCCGTAGCGCGAAGTTTCCCGGGGCGGAGCGCGCTGGCGGCGTCGCTGGCGGAGAAGAGGGGCGGGACGGTGAACGTCGTCGTCCCGCGGTGGGGGGAGTACGCTCACCTCGTCGCCGTCGCGGCCAAGAACTTGGAATATTTTATCGAGGCTTCCGAGTTGTCCAAGGCTCGCCGGGGCGAGCTGGCGGCGGTTTTCGAGGAATTGGGCGCGGCATTGGCGCTGGCGGAGCCGCCGTGTCGACTCGAGATGGTCGACGTATCGAATACCGGGCCGAAGTCGATAGTGGGGAGTTTGGTGGTCTTCGACGGCGGCGTACCGGATAAAAGCGCGTATCGGCGTTACCGTGTGCGGACGGTCACGGGCCAGGATGACCTGGCCGCCATCGCCGAAGTCGCGAAACGGCGCTTCGCGCGCATACGGAGCGGCGACGACAGGCCGCCGGACATCCTCCTGGTAGACGGGGGCCCTAACCAGCTGGTCGCGGCCGCCCGAGCGGTCGGCGAAGCGCGCTTCGAGGGGCAAACGGTTGCGGCCTTCGCCAAGGACCCGGACCGCCTTTACGTTTCCGGGAGCCGCGAGGCCGCGGCCTTAAGCGAGGCGGCGACCTTGTTCCTGGCGCGAGTGCGCGACGAGGCCCACCGCTTCGCCGTTGAATACCACAGGAAAGTACGCGCCCGGGCGGCATCCAGGTCCATACTCGACGACGTCGCGGGGATAGGGCCGGCGCGTAAGAAGGCGCTGCTTAGGCACTTCGGCTCGTTGGAGAAGATTATGGCGGCGTCCGCGGACGAGTTGGCGCGGGCGCCGAAAATGACGACGCGCGCGGCCCGAGCTCTCTTCGATTTTCTACACGGCGCGCGGGAAGGAGAAGCGTGAGCGCGAAAAGGGCAACCGTCGGTTTCGTCGTTCTTTTCTTCGTCGCGGTGGCGGCGCTCGTCGGCTACCGGGTGTTGAACGTCTGGCTACCCCGGCGCGTAGGCGAAGCCATAACTGAACGTTTCGGCGAATACGTTACAATCGGTGAGGTGAGGTACGTCTTCCCGTTGGGCGTCGAAGTCCGCGACGTCGTCTTTGTCAAAAGGCCGCGCTCGTTTGTGAGCGGCGAGGCGTCGCGCGTCCGCGTAAAACTCCGGCCGTTGGCGTTTATATTATTGCGGTTCGACGCCCGCGTGTTGAAGGAAATTACGACCGAAGACTACACGATATACCTCTATCCGTTGAAAGTGCCGCGGCCCAGGTTAATGAAACCGTGGGATAAAGTGGCGGCCGGAACCGGCGAGGCCGCGGCTGTCGCCGGCGCCGTTTTACCGTCGCCGGCCGCGCCTGCCGCGGGCGCGCCGCCGGCTCCCGCCGTCGCGAGTGGCGCCGGGGGGGAGAAACCCCGAAAGGCGAAGTTGGTACCTTTCGATTTCTCGTTCGCGGCCCGGCGGGGGCGCGTAGTCTTCCGGGGTGGCGCCGGCGACACCATTATCCTTCGCGACGTCGACGTCGGCGGACGTATCTCAGATGAAGAGGTAGAGGCGTCGCTCAAAGGTAAAACGGCGCGGCAGCGCTCTTTCGAATTTTCCGCGAACCATTCCTTCGTAACCAAGGAGGGCTCGGCGAAGTACCGCGTCGAAGGGGTGGAGGCGGTTCATATCCTACCTTGGGTGGGGAAGCCCGGGTACCTGCTCGAGGCGGAGGGCGTTTTGACGTTCGAGGGAACGTTGACGTGGCGCGGCGGTAAGCTCGACCACCGCGCGACGGGCCGGCTAAGCCACGGCCGGCTGGTCCTCGCCCCGGACAACGTCGAAGTACGGCTGGAGGACGTTAACTTCCAGTTCACGCTCCACAACGCTGACTTCACGGTCGACGAGGGCTCGTGCCGGGCCGCGGAGGCGCGGTGGCATTTCGGCGGCCGTGCGTCGAAGCTGGCCGTCGAGGTAACGTTCCGCTCCGAGAATATGACGCTGCAGAACCTCGTGGATATGTTCGTGGGCGAGGTACGCGTCAGCTACGCCGGCGTGGGCGTTGCCGAGCTTCGCATCTTCGGTACCCCCACAAGACCCGAGTTTTATATTCACGTCGAAAGGACGGATAGGTAACAAACTAATATGCAGGGTAATAATAGGCCGCGTAGCGGGGCTTTTTTCGGCATCAAATCGTCGATTTTTAAGCCTTAGATGGCTAAGTTTTTAATGGTTTTTCCCGATTTCCCTTGTTTTTTCCATACCCTTTAGTATAATTTCCGGAAGTAGCTATCGGCTGAGAAAAATGGCTGAGCGAATACCATTACCGGGCGAAGAGCACGAGGTCAAGCTGACGCGGTCGCTGGGCCTCCTGACGGCGACGATGCTGGGCGTGGGCGCGATGATCGGCGCCGGCATCTTCATCCTTTCGGGGTTGGCCGCGGGCACGGCCGGGCCGGCGGCGACCGTCTCGTACGTCATCGTCGGCTTTATGACGCTCTTCACGGCGCTGTCGTACTGCGAATTGGCTGCGGCCATCCCCATAGCCGGCGGCGGGTACACCTTCGTGCACGAGGCCATCGGCGGCTTCACGGCCTTCATCACCGGCTGGGCCATGGTCTTCGGCCTGGTCGTCTCCGCGGCCCTGTACGCCATCGGCTTCGCAGAGCATTTCACTCCCCTCGTAGAGTTGGCGTTGCCATATACTTTAAACCGAGCCGTCGCGGCGGCGGCGGTCATAGTCCTATTGGCGTTGTTAAATATCAAGGGGACGAAAGAGGCGGGGCATACCCAAAACCTCTTCACATTAGGCAAAGTCGCGATTTTGGTCGTATTTGTTATATTGTGTTTCCGGTTCGTAGAATGGGGGCGCTTCGAAAATTTCGCGCCCTTCGGCGCCGCCGGAATTCTTGCTGCGACCTCTCTTATCTATATTTCGTTCTTTGGCTTCGAACAGATTTCGGAAGCGGCGGAGGAGATAAAAAACCCGGAAAAAAACTTGCCCCGCGCCATCTTAATAGCGCTTATCTTGCCGACAATAATATACGTTTTTGTGATATTGGTCTCCGTCGGGATAGTCGATTACGAAATCTTAGGCGCTTCGTCGGCGCCACTTGCGATCATCGCCTCGAAAGTCCTGGGGGAGTACGGCCTACTCTTCGTGTTAATCGCCGGTATTATGTCGACGATCTCGGCGCTAAACGCCGCGGTCCTCTCGACCTCGCGGGTCACGTACGCGGTCGCGCGAGACGGCTTTATGCCCGGCTTTTTGGCTCGGGTAAGCGCCCGCTTTCGGACGCCGCACTGGGCGATTGCGGTTGCGGCCGGTTTGGCGATAATAATTGCCGTGATGGGCGAAGTACGGTTCGTCGCCCACTTAACGAACTTCTGTCTGCTTTTCGCGCTTATAATCATTAATTATTCGGTAATAATGCTAAGGCGGCGCCGCCCGGAACTTAAACGTCCTTTCCGCTTACCCTTCGGCTACTTGATACCGGCCTTAGGCATCGCGTCCAACTTTCTTATGTTGCTCTTCATGGAGTGGAACACTTACCTTTTGGGCGCCTGTTATCTGGCCGCCGGAGGGTTGGTTTATTTAGCGTACTCGAAGGGTGCCAAACGTACGCTCGAGCGCGGGCGCGTTATACGGTACTTAATGGTTAAGCAAGCCCGCAAGGAGTATAAGATATTAGTTCCGATCGCGAACCCGGACACGATGAAGTCGTTGGTGACGGTTGCCGCGGCCATCGCGAAGAAGTTCGACGGCGAGATATTGCTGCTTTCGGTAGTCGAAGTACCGTATTACGTACCGCTGGAGCGCGGCGTGGCTCGAGCCGGCGATTACCGCCCCCAACTTACTTTGGCCGAGAAGATATGCGAACGCGAGGGCGTCGCCGACGTTAAGCGGATGATAAAGATATCTCACCGCCTCTCGCACGGCATTTTGGAAACGGCGCGCGAGGAGAATTGTAACTTCATCGTAATGGGACGGGTCAGCCGGCGGACCCTGGGCGATAGGTTGTTGGCTACCGTTATCGACGCCGTGCTCGAGCACGCGCCTTGCGACGTGGCTGTTGTAAGGCCGGGCGCCGACGATTTGACGGACGTAGGCCGCATACTGGTCGCGGTTTCCGGCAGCTCCAACTCCCGTCTCGCCGCGGAGCTGGCGCCCGCGTTCGCCGACCGTTTCGACGCCAAATTACGCGTCGTAACCGTATCCGGGGCAACCGACGAATTCGGCACTCCGCGATATAGCGCGAGGAACCTGTTGGACGAAGTCGTTTGCGAAGTGGAGTGCCGACGTGGTTTCGAACGAGGCGTGCTCCACGGCGAAGAAGTAACTGAAGCGTTAATGGCGGAGATACGGCCGAAAGACCTGGTCGTGTTGGGCGCGCGCAAGGGCGGCGCGTGGGAACAGCTGCTGTTTAAATCGGTCCCGGAGGAGATCTCCGAGCGGGTGGATAACACAGTTCTGATAATAAAGAAATTCACGCCCGTACGGCGGGGCCGGCTCGAGCGCCTTCTGTCGGGCACGGCGGCGCCTTAAATTTGGATATGCGCGAATTTTTCGAACAAACGGTAGTGGAACCGTTTCTCAATACGGTGAAGGCCATAGCCGGATATCTACCGGTATTGTTGGTCGCGGCGGCGGTTTTCGCCGCGGGCCTGCTTTTGGCGTACTTGTTGTCGCGGCTCGCGCGCCGCGTTTTCCTTGCGCTGCCGATAGAAAAGGGCGCCGCGAGGTTGGGCTTCGGCGCGCTTGCCAAGGGGGATATTAAACACTCGGCCGCCGAAATTTTCCGGCGCGTTATTTGGTGGGTCGTCGTACTCTTATTCTTGGATTTTTGTGCTGAGCTCTTGGGGTTCACGCTGCTCACACGCGTATTCGACTTCCTAATACTCTATCTACCCCGTATCCTCTTAGCGGCGGCGATACTGTTCGTAGCCCACATCGCCGGGTCGTTCTTGGGGGGGCTCGCCCGGGTATGGGCAACCAAGGCGGAGGGGTTAAACGCCGCGGCCATAGGTAAGGCCGTTCGTTATGGCATCCTGTTCGTAGGCGCCGTGATGGCGATGGAAAAGCTGTACTTAACGACGACGTTCCTCATAGCCGTGTTCATTATCATTTTTGGTGCGGTTATGCTTGCCGCGGCGATCGCGTTCGGCAACGCCTTCGCGGGGCCGGCTAAGGACTTGGTAGGCCGGTGGTTAGAAAAGCGCCACGCGCGTGAAGGCGAAAACCGCAACGGGCGGGGTTAACTTAAATCGGTAGAGGGTAAAAATTTAACCGAGGAGGTAGTCGGGCCCGTACGTACTCGGCTGCGCGGCTGCGACCGCGAAGTCGGAATTACGGTGCGCGGGGGCTTGCGTTAAGTAAAGAAGTATATCATTACTATCTTAGTAATATATGTTTGTATAACAGGCATATCACGTTTTTACTTGCATCCTAGGCGGTTTTGGTGTAGAATCTTTTATAAGGAGATAAGTTGGCAAAAAGGCGTGCTCCTAGTCGTTGTAGCGCCCAACGCAAATGGAAGGAAGGAGGTGAAGTACTTTGCGTTACTTAGTCGTTTTATTAGCGCTAGCGCTCGTCGTTCCCGCGGCGTTGGCGAAGACGCTGCAATCCGCTTACGATGAAGCCGGCCCCGGTGAGGGATACGATAAGCTTCTCGTCCTCGATACCAAAGTAACGTACACCGGCGGTTTAGGTGTGGTGCAAGGAAAGAAGTCGTGCATCCGCGGTAACGGCGCGCTCTGCGACCTCGAAGGCAGCCAGATATTCCTTTCTCAACCCGGCACCCTATGCGACGTGACGGGTTGCTGCTTCGTAGACGGCAGCTACTTGGGAGCGATCTACGTCTCGGACGGTGCCAGCGCTAACGTCGACGGGAATACGATTTGCAAAAGTGGTACCGGCGTCTACGTATGGATGAACGCGATCGCAACCGTCAAGAATAACATCATCTTTAAGAATACGAAGGCCGGCGCGCCGATGTACGGCATCGCGAAGCACCAGAGTACTACCAGCTTGAACATCCTCTACAACGACGTCGAATCTAACTACGGCGGCAACTACATGTATTTCTGCCCGGGTTGAGGCGGCGGTTCATGGTACAGTTTTGTACCGACCCCCGGCACAAAAGAAATCCACGCAGACCCGTTATTCGAAGACTTCGAGAATAACGACTTCGGTTTAACCGCGACTTCCCCTTGTAGGGGCGCTGGCGAAGGCGGCAAGGATATGGGCGGGAGGCCGTACGCGACGGCTATAACGCCGACGTCCTTCGGCAAGGTAAAGGCGTTGTTCGAATAGGAATGCCGATTGCTCCGGAGCTATAAAGAGGGCGCAAGCCCTCTTTTTTTACGGCTTCGACGCGTCAAATTATCTTGTTTTTAAAGGGCCAAAATGTTATATTTCCGGAAAATTCAAGTTAGCTAGCCTTTCGCAGCAGTTATATAAAGCGTGACAGAAAAAGGCGAGAATCGTGGTGACCGCGGCCGGCAGTTGATTCGGAACGCGGCGATCGTTATTAACCTTGTTTGGACTTTTATGGCGGTTATATTTGGGGGGTTCTTCGCGGGATATTTCTTAGATAAATGGCTTGGAACCTCGCCTGCACTGACGCTCTTATTCAGCTTTTTTAGCATAGCCGCGGCTGCGTATTTGATAATACGCGAAACTTCTCGCTTACTCAAATGAGCGAACGCCGCGAAGTATATCACCCGGTCGGTTTTTACGTCGGCTTAGCCGCTACCGTCGCCCTGGCCGTCTTAGTCGCCGCGATATGCGGCGGCGGCGAATGGGTACGGGGAGCTTTATTAGGGGGCGGAGCCGTAGCGGCCGATTTCTATTTGCTGACTTTTTTCGCTGTCGCCTGGTTGGATGGAGCACGCCGGGGCGGCCGCGGGCCCGTAATTGCCGGCATCGCGGCGCTGAGCGCTAAGGCGTTATTGCCCCCGGTAGCGGTTTGGGCGCTCGTGCGGGGCAACGTGGTTTCACCGTACGCCGTAGCGTTGGGGGCGCTCGTGGTAGCGACGGCCGCGCCCGCGCTCCTTTCACTTTATTATTTGCGCGGAACTTACCGGCTACCCGATAAGTTATGGAAGAGTTAAAAGTAGGCTTGGAATGGGGTCTACCGCTGCCGGGGTTGGACGCGCACGCGGCCGTTATCGCGACGAACGCTATCCTCGTGGCCGTCGTCGTACTCGTAGCGTTTTACGTTATCTGCCGTTCGGCGAAGTTAAAACCCAGCGTTCCGCAATTCATGTTGGAAGCGGCGGCGGCGGTGGGCGAGAATTTCCTCCGGGAAATCGGCGGCCCGAAGATCGTAAAGTACCTGCCGTTTTGTTTGGCCTTATTTATTTATATATTGTTCGCTAACCTGGCGGGGATGGTTCCCGGCTTCGTTTCGCCGACGAGTAACGTGAACGTGAACGCGGCCATGGCGTTGTGCGTCTTCGTTATGACGTTTTACGTCGGCATAAAGGAGCTCGGGCTAAAAAACTATTTCCGGCATAAAATGGGGCCGATTTTAGCGATAGGGCCCGTATTCCTGCTCCTGGAGACGTTCACCGAAATATTCAGGCCGTTGTCGCTAACGCTGCGTCTTTTCGGTAACATTCGGGGCGAAGACATTTTCGTAATCGTCCTCAACAACCTGGTAGTCGGCGCCGACCAGTTGTTCCCGTTCCTCAAGCTCGACGGCGGCCACGTACAATATGCAACGGCGCAGCTGGCCATGCCTTTCGTGTATTTCCTTATGGCCTTAACCAGCTTTTTACAAGCGTTTATCTTCGCCTTCCTGTCTATCCTTTATTTCGGCGCGGCCGTAGGGTGGGGGGAAGAGGAGTACTGACGGCGTCTGGCCGTTGAATAAACGAGAGGTCGAGGAGGCTCAAGAGATGGGTTTAAAAGCGTGGATTCTGGTCGGGTTGTGTTTGTGGGTATTCGCCGTGGGCGCGGCCTACGCCGCGGAAGAGAAACCCGCGACGCCGGCTAAGGCGGACAGCGTTGCCGAGACCGCGACGAAGGGACTTTCCAACGTACTTATGTTCGCCGTCGCCGGGATGGCGTTTGCGGCCGTCGGCGCCGCGTTCGCCCAGGCCATAACCGCGGCGGCCGCCCTTCACGGCATAGCTCGCCAACCGGAAGCGTCGGGCAAGTTATTGGTCCCGATGATATTGGCGATAGTCTTCATCGAAACGCTTGCCATCTACACGTTGGTTGTGGCATTGTTGCTCATATTCTCGAATCCGTTAAAGGGACTGCTCGGTTAAGCGGCGTGTGCTCGAGTTAAACGTAAACTTGTTCCTCTACCAACTCGGCGTTTTCATCATATTCGCCGTAGTCGTCGCGGTTATATACAAGGCGCTGCTCGCGCCGGTCCTCCGCGAAAGGCGCGAGCGTATCGAGGGTGATATGGCGCGCGCCGCGAGTGCCCGAGCCGAAGCCGACTCCCTCAAGTCGAGGTACGAGGAGAAGATGGCCCAGGTGGGCGATGAGGCTTCCGCTATACTCAAACGGGTTAACGAAGAAGCCGGCCGCCACCGCGAGGACCTTCTGGCGCAGACGCGCCGCCAGGCCGACGCCCTAATGCAAAAGGCGGAGGAACTTATCGCCATCGAGGAGGCGCGGGCGGTGGAGAGGATCAGGGGCGAGATGGCCGATTTGGCCGTCGCCATCGCCGGCCGGGTTCTCGAGGAGACCAGGACTACGACGCGCGAGCGGAAGCTCGCTGAGAAGTTTTTAGCCGAGATGGAAAGCCGTAAGGCTTTCGATAAACCGCTGGAATCGTAGGCGCGAGATGCGAGATTCGGTAATCGCGCGGCGCTACGCCCGGGCGTTCTATAAGCTCAGCTTCGCCCAAGGTAAAGTAGCCGAAGTTTTGAAGGCCTTGGCCGCCTTCGCCGAGTTATTCGTCGAGCGCGCCGAGATTAGGGAGTTCCTGGCGCACCCCGCGATCCCGTTCGAGGCCAAGGTGAAATTGATAAAGGAGCTGACGGCCTTCGAGATTACCGGGGATTTCGTACAGTTCCTTATCGAAAAAGGTCGCCTATCTCTCCTGCCGGCCGTTTACGAAGATTTTTTGCGGATATACCGTCGCGACGCGGGGATAGTGGCGGCGGAGGTGACGTCGGCCGTACCCCTGGGCGAGGATTTGCGGGAGCGGCTGGGGACCGCGCTCGCGCGGCTTACGGGGAAGCGCGTCGAAATCGAAACCGTCGTTGACGAGGCGGTAGTGGGCGGTTTGAAATTGACCGTCGGCGACCACGTCATCGACGGTACGTTGGCGTCTCGTTTGGAGGATATGCGGGAGTCGATAGCCGGCGTGGCCGTCGGCTTCGAGGAGCGCTCCTATGAAGATAAGTCCCGACGAGATAAGCGAAATACTTAAAACCGAGATCGCCCGCTACCGCAAGGAACTCGACGTCACGACGACCGGGATCGTGACGAGCGTCGGCGACGGCATCGCCCACGTCTACGGCCTCTCCGACGCGATGTACAACGAAATGATACTCTTCAGCGGGGGCGTCTACGGCATCGCCATGAACCTCGAGGAGACTACGGTGGGGGTCGTGGTCTTGGGGGACGACCGCGCCATAAAGGAGGGCGACGTCGCGCGCACCACGCGCAGGATCCTGGAGGTCCCGGTGGGGGAGGCGTTGTTGGGCCGGGTCGTAACTCCGGTAGGCGACCCGCTCGACGGCCGGGGGGCCGTTCCGCGGGATAAAACCCTACCCCTGGAGGGAAAAACCCCGAGCGTCGTCCAACGCTGGCCGGTCAACCAGCCGCTGCAGACGGGCTTAAAGGCTATCGACGCCATAACGCCCATCGGGCGGGGGCAGCGCGAGCTTATCCTCGGCGACCGGGGCATAGGGAAGACGGCCATATGCGTCGACGCCATCATTAATCAGCGGGATACCGACGTCGTCTGCGTTTACGTAGCCATAGGACAGAGAAATTCCACCGTCGCCAAAGTCGTAAAGACGTTCGAGGAGTACGACGCGATGTCCTATACGACGGTGGTCCACGCCGGCGCGTCGGACCCGGCGCCGTTGCAATACATAGCGCCGTACGCCGGGTGCGCGATGGGGGAGTACTTCCGCGATAACGGCGGCCACGCGCTCGTCGTGTACGACGACCTCTCGAAGCACGCCTGGGCTTACCGTCAGCTGTCGCTGCTTTTGAGAAGGCCCCCGGGCCGCGAGGCGTACCCGGGTGACATCTTCTATCTTCACGCGCGCCTGCTCGAGCGTGCGGCGAAATTATCCGACGAGATGGGCGGGGGGTCCCTTACCGCGTTACCCATAATAGAGACGCAGGCGGGCGACCTCTCTACGTACATCCCGACGAACGTCATCTCTATTACGGACGGCCAGATATACCTCGAGGACGGCCTTTTCTACGCCGGGATAAGGCCGGCTATAAACGCGGGTCTTTCGGTGTCGCGCGTAGGCGGCAAAGCGCAAAATAAGGCGATGACGAAAGTAGCCGGTATGTTGCGCCTCGACTTGGCCCAATATCGCGAGCTCGAGAAGTTCGTCCAATTCGGAACCGAGCTGGACAAAGTGACCCAAGACCAGATCCGCCGGGGAGACCGCCTGGTGGAAATTCTTAAGCAAGACCAATATTCGCCCATGCCGGTCGACGAACAGGTTCTGATTATCAACGCCGCGGTTTCCGGCGCGCTCGATGACGTCCCGTTGGACTCCGTTCGGGAGTGCGCCGGTAAATTCCTCGAGTACATGAGTACCGTCCGTCCGGACTATGGCCGGCGCATAAGGGAGACCGGCGATTTACCGGACGATGTACACGAGAAACTCAACGAAGATACCGCGACGTTTATATCGGGCTTTCTGAAAAAGAAAGGCGTATCCGTCGAGAGCGAAGAGGCTTCGGGACCGGACGAAGCTTAAATTATGCCTCGAGCCGTTGTAATACTCGCGACCGTTGCGGTCACTTTTTTATCGGCGTCTTGTTTAGAAGTCGTCGACGTTGGCCAGCCTTTGGAGGTGGACGCGGGCTCGACGTTCGAGGTGGTGTTGCTGGTGCGCGCCGCCGCCCCGGCTCGCGCCCGGGGTCCGGTGTTCGGCGTTTTGGCGGTATCGCTGCCGGAAGGCGCCGTCGCGAAGGAGGGCTCTTTCCGCGGCGCGGCCCGAGGGAAACTTCGGCGTTTGGAAGGCGTCGGCGCCGCCCCGCCGAGCGAGCGGCCCGGTTACGGGTGGACCTTTTTCCGCACCCGCGACCAATACGAACCGTCGAAACTCGCGGCCGGCGTTTTCGACGTTAGGCTGAAGGTCAAAGCGGAAACCGCGCCCGGCGATTACCGCTTCACGTACGCGGCCGCCGCCGTACCGACGGCTCGAGGCGGCGGGCCGAACCTCTCCCGGCTCGAGTGGCCGGAAGCGACCTTGGCGAGGTGGGTAACGGTTAAATAATGGCGACGCTTCGGGCCGTACGACGGCGCATAGCTTCCGTCGAGAAGATACGCGAGATAACCGCGGCCATGAAAACCGTTTCCGCGGTGAAGGTCAGGAACGCGCAAGCTGCGTTAATGGCGATGAGGCCGTACGCGGCGCACCTGGCCGAGATTATCGCGCACGTGGCCACCTGCGGCGAGCCGGTTTACCACCCACTGTTGGCGGACCGCGGCGATGAGAACGCTATCCTCGTAGTCGTAACTTCCGACCGGGGGTTGTGCGGGTCCTTTAATTCCAACGTCATCAGACGCGCGCTGGCTTATCAGGAAGAACATAGGGCGCGTTACGGCCGATACGCCGACATGATTTGCGTCGGTAAGAAAGGGTCCGATTTCTTTCGCCGAAAAAAGTTTACTATACTGGAGAGTTATATCGGGTTTTTCCGCGGGATAACGTACGACGACGCCCGGGCCATAGGTCGAACCGCGACGGCGGCGTTCCTCGCCCGGGACGTCGACCGCGTAGATTTTTTGTACCACCATTACTTTTCGGCGGGGACGCAGGTGGTTAGCGAGCGGGCGGTGCTGCCGATCCGGTTGGAGGAGATGCTCTTACCGCAAGAGGCCGCCGGGGCACCGGGAGACGCCGCGCGGAAAGGGTGCCCGTTTTTGGAGTATATATTCGAACCGGATAGCGAGACTATCCTCAACGAGCTGTTGCCGCTTTACGTAAGCGTCCAGGTTTGGCGTATCCTGCAGGAGCATACGAGCTCGGAGCACGGCGCGCGTATGATGGCGATGGAGGCCGCGACGCGAAACTGCGGCGATATGCTCGGGGCGCTAACCCTCGACTACAACAAGGCGCGTCAAGCCGGGATTACCAAGGAGCTTATCGAGGTTACGTCGGTCGCGGAAAGTCTACGCTAGGAAACCGGCGTGATGGGGTTTTAGTAACATGGTCGTGAAATTCCGTGCGTACCATAACGGCGAGCTCCGGTGCACCGAGGCCGAGCGAGACGATATATTCGCCATCGGCGACACGCCGGCGGAGTTGATGAAGAACGTCGACGTCGTGGCCCGCGTCCGCTTCAGCGGCTGTTTGGCGCCGGGGGACGTTCTCCATATCTTATGGGCGACCGAAGCCGGCGCCGCCGAGTAATGGGGGGCGGTGGATTGGCGGGGCGAGTAGGGCGTCGTTTGCTGGCGGGCGCCGTTTGGTTTTCGTGCTGGACGCCGACGCTCGCGCGGGCCACCGCCGTAGCCGGCGAAGTATACGACGTGCGTACGGGGACCGTCGTGGCAGGCGCGAGGGTCGCTTTGGGGGGCGAGGCCGCCACGGCGGGCCGGGACGGCCTTTTTAAACTGGTCGCCGCGCCGAGGAAACCGTCGCATATCGTCGCGACGGCGCCCGGGTACGCCGTTACCGTTATTGAATACCTCCCCGTAGCGCCGGCCCCGCGGGAAATTTGGCGCAACGTCCCGCTTATGCCGAAAGCTACTGCGGGCCGGTACGACGGCGACTTCGTTGACCTTTTTTTCGATAACGCGTCGTTGGAGGAAATGGGCGACGGCTACCTTACGGTTCGCCGGTTTGAAGGGCTGCCTTTGCGGATAGGTATTACCGGCGGGGGCCCGGGCGAGAAGGCCGACGTCGTCCAAAGGATGGAGCTTTTGAACGAGCGGTGGGGTTTGAGCATTTTGGGAGTATCCGACGAGGGAGAACCTTCTATAGATTTGAGGTTCGTTAGCGGTGACGAAACCGTTTCGTTCGGATATAGCGACGGGCATCCCGCAGCTACGTTTCCGGAGGGTACGACGGCCGAGAATTTAGACCTGGCAGAGGCGTTTTTGCGACGCGTTGTACTAACAGGGCAGCTCGAAGGTATAGAAGTAACGGCGGAGGGGTTACGGGCGGATATACCGGTGGCCGAGGATTTAAACGCCGTCGTAGAAATAATTTACCGGGAGCCGGGCGATTTTAACTACGCGATCTTCAAAAGGCGACCGCCGGCGCGGTTCTCGATTTTGACGGATTTGTATCTGGGCGTCGGCGGTTACAAGCGACACGGCGTCGCGGACGGCGAAGGTCGGCCGGTCGATTTCCCGGTGGAGTATCAACTGGGGCAAATTACCGTAGCAGGGGGAGGCGCTTATCGCGGCGTTTGGGCTAAAGCCGGCCTTTGGTTCGCCGGGATATGGGACGTCAACGCGGAGGAGTTGTTCGCTCCCGCCGCAGGGCCTACGGAGAGGGTATTACGTCGCAACTTCAGTACGTATTACCGCGGCGGGGTTTGGCTCGAGCCGGCACCGGGTATTAGGCTGGCGCCGCTCGCGGGTTACAGAACGTTGTCCGTGCGGGGGAAGTTTAAAGGGGCGGAAGACAACGCCGCCGCCACAGCGCCTTTGGATGTAGACTATACGACTCGTTACGACGGCTTCGAATTAGGTTTGGGCAGCGACGTCGCTTTCGGTTGGTATAATTTAGGCCTCTTCGGCGAATACGCGCGGGTCTTCGCTAACCGGCCTTTTAATTTGGCCGAATTCGGCTTCGGCGCGGCCAGCCGCGTCGGCATGGGTACGTTTGCGTACGTCCGTTTCTACTGGGGCGAAACTTTAAAGTATACCTTCGGCGGTTTGGCGATGAGGTTAGCGGTACCCTTATAAAGGAGGCCCGGCACGAGGTTAAGTTTGCGATGACCGGCAGAGCGGAAGGTAAAATAATCCAAATTATCGGGCCCGTCGTGGACGTGGAATTCGACGCGGATACTCTCCCGCCGATCCGCAACGCGATAGAAATACCGCGGCGCGAAGGCGGCGTCCTTACCGCGGAAATCGAACAGGCGTTGGGCGAGAACCAGGTCCGCTGCATTGCATTAGGACCGGTCGATGGCCTGGTCCGCGGCGACGCCGCGTACGACACGGGCGGCCCAATAACGGTACCGGTAGGACCGGGCACGCTGGGGCGGCTTATGGACGTCGTCGGCGAGCCCATCGACGGCCTCGGGCCCTTAGAGGCCGACGAGAAGTTGCCGATCCACAGGCCGATACCGCCTCTGACCGAACAGGATACCAGGTCCGAGATGCTCGAGACCGGTATTAAGGTCATAGACCTGCTCGAGCCCTTTTCCAAAGGGGGCAAGACCGGTCTATTCGGCGGCGCCGGCGTGGGCAAGACGGTTATTATTATGGAGATGATCCACAATATCGCGACGGAACACGGCGGGTACTCGGTCTTCGGCGGCGTCGGCGAGCGGACGCGCGAGGGCAACGACCTGTGGTTGGAGATGAAGGAGTCCGGCGTCCTTAACAAGACGGCGATGGTCTTCGGCCAAATGAACGAGCCCCCGGGGGCGCGTTTTCGGGTGGGGCTCACGGCGCTGACGTTGGCGGAATACTTCCGCGACGTCGAAGGTAAAGACGTTTTATTGTTCATCGACAATATCTTCCGATTCGTGCAAGCCGGTTCGGAGGTCTCTACGCTGCTGGGCCGGATGCCGTCGGCGGTGGGGTACCAACCTACGTTGGGTACGGAGATGGGCGAGTTCCAGGAGCGGATTACTTCTACGACGAGGGGTTCCATAACCGCCGTGGAGGCCATCTACGTGCCGGCGGACGACTACACCGACCCGGCGCCGGCCACGACCTTTTCGCATCTCGACGCCGTAACGCAGCTGTCGCGCCAGATATCCGAGCTCGGCCTGTACCCCGCGGTCGACCCGCTCACGTCTACGTCGCGCATCATGGACGCGCGCGTTTTGGGCGAACGCCACTACCTGGCCGCAAGGCGGGTTCAGGAGATATTACAGCGGCATCGTGAATTAATAGATATTATAGCTATTTTGGGTATCGACGAGCTGTCGGACGAGGATAAGGTGGTCGTAAGGCGCGCCCGCCGCATACAGCGTTTCCTCAGCCAACCCATGTTCGTGGCGGAAGCTTTTACGGGAAGGCCCGGTTGCTACGTTAAATTGGAAGATACGATCGAAGGTTTCGAGAAATTAACCGCCGGCGAGTTCGACGAGCTCCCCGAGCAGGCTTTCTTTTTGGTCGGAACCATCGACGAGGCCGTAGACCGGGCGAAGAAGCTTTCGAGCGGGCGGGCGTAAAAAAGGTGGGGGCGGCGTTTGAAGGGGAAAATAGTTAAAGTCAGGTCCGCTATGGCGACGGAGCTCGACGACGTCGCGGCTTTCTGCGCCGGTAGGGGGAAGGACCCGAAGACGCGCGAGATTAAGCGACGGCGCCGCTACTGGCTTCAGGAAATGGCGCCCCGCGGCCTTAAGGTGCTCCTGGCGCTCGAGCCCCGGCCTCCCCGGTTCGTAGAGGTCGGCGGCGAACGCATAGGCCGCGACGAGTTGACGCTCCTGGCGGACGGTTTGGTGGTGGGGCTTTTGGAATACGTGCCGATCGAAGAGACGCTGTACCCGGTGGAAGGTCGAGGGTATTTATTCGTAGATTGCCTGTGGGTGATACCGCCGTACGTAGGCCGGGGCGTAGGGCGCGCGCTGATGGACGGCGTTATCCGGCAAGCCCGGGGCAGCGGTAGCGGCGTAGCTACCGTAGCGTGGCGCGGCGCGGCTCTAGCCGACGATTCGCCTTATATGCCGGCGGCGTTTTTCCGCTCGTTCGGCTTCGAAGCCGTGGAGGAGGAAGGAGACCGGGTATTGATGGCCGTGTCGTACGGCGCCCGCGGTAAGCCGACTCTCGTTCCGCCGAGCGCCACGGAAGACGAGGGGATTACGTTCCTGTGTCATCCCAGTTGCCCGGCGAGCCTGTGGGCGGCGGAAGAGGTCCGCGGAATTTCCGACGGGGTCGAAGTTGGTAGAGTAAACATAGTGGAGCTCGAGGGAAAGGAAGGTTCGCGGCGCGTCGGTGCGTTGTTCGGCGTGTGCGTCGACGGCCGCTGTACCGTGAACCGGTTGGCCTTCGCGCGCGACGTAAAAGACGAGTTAAACAGGAGAGAAGCCGATCGCCCTACCGACGGAACTGGACCTTAGCCTGGTGACGCCCATGGCGGTGGAATTCCACGGCCGGGTGACCTCCGTAATCGCTCCCGGTACGGAAGGGTACCTGGGCGTATTGCCGGGTCACATCCCGCTAGTGACGTCTCTCCAACCGGGGACCGTAACGGTCGCCGCGGAAAAGCGGCGGTACAAGTTCGACGTGGGCGCCGGGTATATGGAAATAACGCCGGCCTCGATTATAATAATAGTGGAGTCGGCGACGCCGAAACGCGAGGGGAAATTATAGTGACGACTTCGAATAACGACGGGGTTTTTGCTGAAAAGGTCCGCCGCGCGATGGGCGAATCCGACGTTTTCTTGGCCCACGGCCTGGCCGCGACGGAAGAGAAGATCGCGGAGCTTTTGGGCGCGGATTTACCGTTCATATCGGAGGTACTCCGGTACGCGGCCGGTTCCGGCGGCAAGAGGTTCCGGCCGCGGTTGACGTTGCTTTCGGCGGCTACGGCCGGTCTCGAGCAAACTTGCGTCGCCGGCCTCGCCGCCTGTATGGAATGCATCCACTTGGCCACGCTACTGCACGACGACGTAATCGACGAAGCTAAGACGCGGCGCGGCCGGCCGGCTACGCACCGGCGTTTCGGCAATCACCTCTCGATTTTGGGGGGCGACTATATATTGACGCGCGTATTTCAATACCTCGTCAAAGAGGTGAGGAATTGGGAGGTGCTCGGCGTCGCCGTCGCGACGACGAACCGCATGGTGGCCGGGGAGTTCTTGGAGATGTGGCGCCAGGGACGCCTCGACGTCGCGGAAGAAGATTACGTCAAGATGATTACGTTGAAATCCGCGAAATTGTTGGAGGCCTCCTGCCAGGTGGGCGCCATAGCCGCCGGGTACGACGGGTGCGAGTACGGGGCTTTTACCGACTACGGTTTGAATACGGGCATTTCTTTCCAAATAACGGACGATTGCCTCGACCTCGCCGGGAAAGGCGAGTTGTTGGGGAAGGACGGGTTCGCCGACGTTCGTTCCGGGAAGATCACGCTTCCGGTAATTTATGGGTTAGCGTCGCAGCGCGGCCGTGACGTGGGTGCCGCGGTGCAAGCTATATGGGAGGGTGAAACGGCCGAAGAGGAACTCGTGCGTACGTTAAGGGAAGGCGGCGCGTTTGAGAGGTCGCGCGCCGTGGCCCGGGCGTACGCCGAAAAAGGGAAAGATGCCCTCGTGAGCGTACCCTCGGGAGAAGCGCGGGACTTCTTGGCGGCTATGGCCGATTGGACGTGGTGCCGCCAGTACTGATTCCGCAATCCGCTTTGAGAAAAATATTTACTTTTTTATCGTCGCGCCGCTTGGCGGTGTTTTTAACGTTGGCGTTAGGCGTCGTTGCGTTAGTCGGCGCCTTGGTTCCGCAGAATAGGCCGCCCGAGTATTATGAAGCACATTATAAAGAATGGGCTTATAATGTATTGAATACAATAGGGTTAACTGATGTCTTTAAATCGTGGTATTTTATAGGGATTTTAATATTTATCGCCGTAAGTTTGGCCGTTTGTACGGGGCGGCGTGTTTCGGCGGCGTTCGCCGCTTTTAAGGTTCGACCGCCGCGACTTCCATTTGACGAAGGGACGTTTTGCCAAACCGAGATAGGCCCGGAAACGGCGTTTAAGCCGGTTATCGCTGCGCTCCGCCGTTTACCTTTCGATTCGTTTGAGGGCGAAGGTATCTTCTACGGGCGGCGCGGGCGACGTGCGCTAATCGGCGCGCTTTTAATTCACGTCGGCCTGTTGTCCGCTTTGTTGGGAGTTTTACTGGGGGTATTCGGCCGCCGGGACGAAATTTTCGTTTTCGAGGGACAGCGGTTGGCGCTACCCCGTACGTACGGCGAGGGTTTCGAGATAAAGGCCGACGCCGTCGACGTAGCCGCGGACGCGAATACCGGCAAAGTTCTATCGTACCAAACGAAAATAAATTTATTACGTAACGGCGACGAGGTTGCCGCGGGAGAGCTCGAGCTTAACAAGCCGCTTCGTTATCACGGCCTGGCGATATACCAATCCGATAAAGCGTCGGCCGACGCGAAGGGCCTTATACTCGAGGAGCTCGTCCTTAAGAAAGGCGCTGCGGCCGACGACTACGGCGGCGCTAAATTTTCTTGGGAAGTAGGGACCGAAAGCGGCGACGTGACTATGGTCCCGGGCGA
Organism: bacterium; assembly: GCA_035529855.1. Taxonomy (NCBI): domain Bacteria; species bacterium. Next base: position 18,422 of record DATKVX010000063.1, on the reverse strand, counting down.
AACCGGCGCGCTGGGTACTACCGGCCTGACGCTGCGCTATGTCGAGTACTTCGAGCGTTTTTACGCGTCCGAGGCCGGCGTCGGCGACGACGGCGCTGACTATAACCCGGTGGCGTTCGTCGAAATCGAGAACGTTGAGGGGGAGAAGGCTAAAGGAGTTTTATTTAAATTGTACCCGGAGCGGTCGTTTATTCGAGCCGACGTTCCCGACTTCACCGCGAAATCGGTCCGGGTCGATTACAGCGGCGACGACGGCCCTTGGCGCGCGGCGCGGCGAGAACACATTTTAGCGTCCGGTTCGTACGTCGCGGTCGCCGGCGAAACGATGAGAGTGGTAATGGCGGGAGGGGAAGGCAGCGACCTTAGCCAACGCGCTTTGGAAGGCGTAATCGAACGGCGCGGCGGCGCCGAGGAGCGAATAAAATTCCCATTCGGCGCCGGCGTTACCGTCCGTACGGACGACGGCGATAGAATATTTAGATTTCTGGGGAGTAGGACCGCGCCCGTTACCGCTTTGACGGTTGCCCGCGAACGGGGCCTCGCCTTTTTCTATGCGGCTTGTTTGCTCTTTTCGGCCGGCGTCGTAGCGGCGGCGCTGTTGCGGTACGACGAGTTAGTGGCGTACGTGCGGGGCGGCCGCGTGTACCTGGCCGCGCGCTCGAGCAAGGGCGCCGGCGTGCTCAGGCCGGCCTTCGACGCTTGGGTAGCCGGCGTGAAAGAAAACGTATAAAACGATGCGGGTTAACGTAATATGGGCTTTCGTAATCGCGGTGTCGGTCGCGGCCGCATCGGCCGAGGACGCGGGAAAGGATTTTCCAGGCCGGCTGGAGTTCGTAAAGGGGGCGGATTTAAGCGGGATTTTCGAGGGTGTAGCGGTTAAGGTCGACAGGCCCATGTCCTGGCGCACGTTCGTGCGCGGACGCTATAGGCTCCTTAAAGGGCGGGGCCGCGTCGGGGAAGGGGACCTCGGCGACGACCCGGACGCGGCGGTTTGGCTCGCGATACTGGACCCGGAGTACCGTCGAGACGGCCGCCTGATATTCGTGGAGGGGGGCGACGTACCCGGCGTTGCGGACGATAGGTGGCTGTCCTTGAGGGAGTTCGAGGGCGACGTCATGCCGGGCATCGTACGTAACCCGGAATCCTTCGGCGGCGGCGACGCCGAACGAGCGATTACGGACATCGTTGGTAGGGCTACGGCGTTGCACTGGTTATCGTGGTCCGGTTTGCTCGTCATCCCGGGTTCCGACGTGGCGGGGTGGCGGCCGGTCAACGCAGAAAGTCTGGTTTGGCGGCGCGTCCGCGACCTGAACGAAGCTTACGAAAGACGCGACGCCGCGGCTATGCGGGAGGCGGCCGGGACTTTGGCCGTCGCCTTAAAGAGGCAACCGGGGTACCCGCCGCGGGAGAAGTTATCGCTCGAGAAGTATCTGGATAAATACGCCGTTTTGAAAATCGGTTTCGGCCTATACGCCGCGTCGGCGTTGCTTTTCTTCGTATGGGCTGCACTCGGCAGACGCCGCGTCGCGGACGCCGGCGCTTGGGCGGCGCTGGCGGGGTTCGCTCTCGTGACGGTCGTTTTAGCGGGACGCTCGGTAGTCGCCGGCCACTTACCGGTCGCCGGTACGTACGAGCTTTTATTGCTTTTTTCGTGGAGCGTCGTATTATTCTTCCTCGTTTTCTATTCGAAGACGCGGGGAGCGTTCCTCGGCCTGGTGCTTATGCCGGCGGCCGTGATAGTCGTCGTTGCCGCGTCGTTCTTTCCTTCGGACGTGGAGACGCAACTGGCGCCGGCGCTGCGGTCGGGATGGTTTACGGCGCGCGGTATAATGGTTAGTTTAGGCGAAGGGGCGTTCGCCGTTGGGTTCGCGGCCGCGGCTTTGCGGCTTTTTAGGTCCGGCGCCGCTTCTAAAAGATTCCCTTCCGGGGATGCCCTGGACGGTATCGAGTACCGCGCGATGGCGTTGGGATATCCCTTGTTCGCGGTAGGGGCGTTGGTCGCGGGTGCGATTTGGGCCCAACAAGCCCGCGCGGCATGGTGGAACTGGGAGCGCAGCGACGTGGCTTCGCTGGTCGTCTTCGCCCTCGCGACGGCGTATCTGCACGCTCGGGGCGCGCGCGGTTGGCGGGGGAACGGCGCCGCGGCGTTGGCGGTTTTAACGTTCATCGCGGCGGTATGGGCGCTTTTCGCAGGCGCGGTATTCGCCGGCCGGCCTTCTCACGGCCTTTAATCTATAGGAAGTTTGACGTATGAAGATAAAGAAGAGAAAAGAGAAGCCCATACTGAAGCGGGCCAGGAAGCCGGCCGAGGCGGCGGCCGAAACCCGTTTTAAAAGGATCGTAAAACCCTTCGTCGAGCGGTGGAAGGTTATCGTAGCCGTGGCCGGCGGCGTTGCGGTCGTCGCGGCCGCGATAGGCGGTTACGGCTGGTATCGCCGGGACCGCGAGGTGCGGGCCGCCCGGGCGTACGCCGGCGTCCAGGAGAGGGTAGCGGCAGAAGTCAAGAAGGCCGCGGAGGCCGCGGGCGAGGAGGGGAAGTTGGACGAGGATAAGCTCGCGGCCAAGACGGCGGCCGAACTCGAGAACCTGGTAGAACGCTTCGGCGATACCGGGACCGGCCGGGGCGCGACGTACGAGCTGGCATCCTTGTATTTCGACCGCGGCGAGTACGAGAAGGCGCGCGAGCTGTTCGTTAAAGTCGAGGCGAAGTCGTCGGGTTTGGAGAACGTGCTGGCGGCCATAGGGGCCGCGGATTGCGAGAAGGCGTTGGGTAACTACGACGCGGCCGTCTCCAAATACCGGTTAATATTCGATAATCACCGCGGCGAGTTCCCGTCCGTACCGGTGGCGATGGACTTGGCCGAGTGTTATCGCGCAACCGGGAAGTTGGAAGAGGCCGTAAAGACCTACCGGTACGTCCTCGATTACCACCGCCTTTCGCCGTACGCCGCGGAGGCGGAACGGGAGCTGAGGAAGACCGAGGCCGTGCTCGCGGCGAGGCGCGGACCGCTTTAACGAGCTCGACGGTCGCTACCGCTATCGGCCTCGGCGCCTTTGGATACGGGGCGGTAGGGTTAAGCCCTCGGCCCCGGATATATATTGAGAGTATAGCGTTAAGGGCCGCGCCGTTACGAAGCCGCGGCGTAAAAAATTATTTGAGGTCGTTTTCGACGCCGGTTTAAATCGATAAAAAACACCGGCCGCGGCGATGTTGACGCGATGCCGTTCGTCGTTTATAATATTATATTAGAATACTCAGTGCCGGGCGTTTTATAAGTTGACCGGTTCACTGGGTGCTCAGACGGAGTTGCCGTGAATACCACGCACATTTCGGCCAAAGGTCGGCGTCCTTTCATCGGCGGCCAGGCGGTCATCGAGGGTGTGATGTTCCGCTCGCCTCACGCGTACGCCGTCGCGGTGCGAAACCCGGCGGGCGAAATCGTAACGGAAGCCCGGGAGCACGCATCGCTTACTTCTAAGTCGCCTTGGAGGTTGCCGTTTATACGCGGCGCGGTGGCTTTGTACGAATCCCTCGCGTTGGGGTATAAGGCCCTTATGTTTTCCGCGGAAATCGCCGAACCGCGCAAGGAAGGCGAGGAACGGAAGAAGGCTTCCTTCTGGGAAAAAGCGGGCCTCGTGGCGTTTTCGCTGGCGTTCGGCTTGTTGCTCTTCGTCGGCGTCCCGTACGGCGTGGCGTATCTTCTCAAAGGGCCGCTAGGCGTTACCGCGGAAGGGTCCGTCGTATTCAACCTCGTAGACGGGTTGTTGCGGGTGGTCGTGTTTTTGGGTTATTTGCTGGCGATCTCGATGCTAAAGGACATCAGGAGGATGTTCGCCTATCACGGCGCCGAACACAAGGTCATCAATACGTACGAGCACGGCCGCGAGCCCCGAGCGGAAAACGTCCCGGCGGCGAGCCGTTTCCACCCGCGCTGCGGGACGTCCTTTATAATCGTGTTACTTCTGATATTAATAGTTTTCCATTCCGTCGTCTTCACGCTGCTGCCCGCCGACCTCAACTTTTTGACGAAGTTGCTGGTCCGATTAGCCCTCATAATCCCGATCGCGGGGGTGGCGTACGAGCTGATACGTTTGGGGAGCCGCTTCCCCGATAATAAAATAATAAACTTTTTCCTCTTGCCCGGTATGCTTACCCAATACCTAACCACCCGCGAACCCGACGGCGATATGGTCGAGGTAGCGCTGTCGTCGTTTCGCCGGGTGCGGGAGGAGGAGGACGCCGCCGGAGGGCCGCGCGAAGCGGGGGATTGATTATGGCGAACCTTTTGAAAACGTTGGAAACCGCCGAGGACGAGTTGGCCCAAGTGAACGACAAGCTCGCCGACCCGACGGTAACCTCGGACCACAGACGCCTGGCCGAGTTGGGCCGGCGCCGCCGGGAGCTCGACGACCTCGTAGCCGCGGGTAGGCGGGTCCGCGACCTCGAGCGCGAGATCGCCGATACCCGTGCCATAATGGAGGGCGACGACGACCCGGCGATGAAGGACCTCGCCCGGGCGGAACTCGAGAAGTTGAAAACCACCCTCGACGAGGCGGAACAAATTTTCCGATTGCTCCTTCTGCCCACGGACCCGAACGACGAGCGGAACGTCATCGTCGAGATACGCGCCGGAACCGGCGGCGATGAATCGGCGTTATTCGCGACGGACCTTTTCAAGATGTACCAGCGGTACGCCGAGCGAGCCCGGTGGCGGGTCGACGTAATGAACTCGCACCCGACCGGTATAGGCGGGTTTAAAGAGATAATATTCGGCGTGGAAGGCCGCGGCGCGTACTCGCGTTTGAAGTACGAATCCGGCGTACACCGCGTCCAACGGGTGCCGGAGACCGAGAGCCAGGGCCGCATCCACACTTCCGCGGTTACGGTGGCGGTCCTGCCGGAAGCGGACGAAGTGGATGCCGACGTCGCGCCCGAGGACTTACGCGTCGACGTCTTCCGTTCTACCGGCCCGGGCGGCCAGGGCGTAAATACCACCGATTCGGCGGTCCGCATTACGCACCTCCCGACCGGGGTGGTCGTAACCTGCCAGGACGAGAGGTCGCAAATTAAGAACCGAGCCAAGGCGATGAAAATTTTACAGGCCCGGTTGCTCGCGAAAGCGCAGGGGGAGGCCGACGCCGAGCGCGCCGATAAGCGGCGGTCCATGGTGGGGACGGGCGACCGGTCCGAGCGGATCCGCACGTATAATTTCCCCCAGAGCAGGGTGACGGACCACCGCGAAGCGTTAACGCTCTATCGCCTACACGACGTTTTAGACGGCGACTTGGACGAGATAATAGACACGCTGGCCGCGGCCGACCGCGAGAAGATGCTCGCCGCGGCGGAGTAATTATGACGTCGACCTGCCTTAATACCCGCGAGGTAGCCGCCGCGACCGCCGGCCGCCTGCGGGAATGGGTCGAGGCGGAGTTGGCGCGGGGGGCCGTACCGTCGCCGCGGAGCGACGCCGTCGCGCTGACGTCGTACGTATGCGGATGGGATGCGGGTGAACTCGCCAAACACGTTCGGGACGCGGTACCGACGGACGCTTTCGAACGGGTGGCTGCTCTTACCGGCCGCCGCGCCGGAGGGGAACCGCTCCAGCTGATAACGGGTGCGGCCCCGTTTTTAGAGTTGAGCTTAGCGGTGGCGCCGGGCGTCTTTATCCCGCGGCCTGAGACCGAAGGCTTGGCCTTGCGGGCCGAAGAGTCCATCGCGGCCGAGGACGCGCCGGTAATAGTGGACCTCTTCGCCGGCGTCGGGCCGGTAGCCGTCCGGCTGGCGCGGCGCCGCCCCGACGCGCGCGTCGTCGCGGTGGAGCTCGATGAGAGGGCGTCGTCGTTGCTCCGGGACAACGCGTCGGCGTACGGCGTACGGGTAGACGTAATAGTCGGCGACGTAAGGGACGAGGGGTTTACGTCGCGGCTCCCGACGGCGGACCTCGTCGTAGCCAACCCGCCGTACGTGGAGACGGCGATTATACCGACGCTGCCGGCGGAAGTGCGCGATTGGGAGCCGCGGGCGGCGCTGGACGGCGGCGACGACGGCCTATTTTTCTATCCGATTATAGCCGCCTTGGCGGCGAAGATTTTGCGCGACGGCGGCGTCGCACTGGTAGAAATAGGCGAAACGCTCGGCGATAGCGTATCCGATATATTCAGTGCGGTCGGCGACGTGGAAGTAGGCCATGACCTCGCCGGCCGGGATAGGTACGTACGCGCGCGCAAGGGGACCGGTATTTAAACTATGCGCCGTTTCATCCAACTGCTCGTTTTCGCGGCCGCGGCGTCGTCGTGGGTCGTCGGTTGTCGACCGGGCGAAAAGAAGCTGGAGCGGGTCGACGTATACACGCAGTACCACGGCGTTACTTTCGTCGAAAAATTTAAAATTTGGGCGACCGGGCCGGACGAACTAGTAAACAGGGATGCTTTTTACGAGCCGGAAAACTATATCTACGACGGCTCGGCCGTCCATTTGACGGCGCTGCGCGGCGAGACCGAGGCTTTCCAGTTAGTAGTAAACGCCGATTACGGCAACGTAAACGACGTCGAAGTGGAGGTAGGGCCGCTGGTCGGGCCCGGCGAAGCGCAGATCGGCGCCGACCGCATTTCGGTTTATTTCGAATACTACCTTAAGGTAGAGACGCCGAGCGACTACCGGGGCCTCGCGGGGGATGTTCCCGACGCGTTGCCGCCCCTAACCCGGCCCTTCGACCTCGCCAAAGCGCAGGCGCAACCGTTATTCGTAGTGGTCGACGTTCCCGGCGACGCGAAAGCGGGGAAATACGCCGGCGACGTAGTGGTCCGGGCAAGGGGCGCCGAAGCGCAGAAGCTGACGTTGGAAGTCGACGTGCTCGCCGAGGCGCTCGAGCCGGCGTCGTTACCTCCCGCGTTGCTCGAGCCGGACTACCGCGCCGTCGCCGCGTGGGAAGAGGGTAAGCCGGAACAGCCGGTTAAAAAAGATAAGTTACAGCCGTATTTGGACTTGTTCTCGAGCCGGGGCGTAACCCCCCTCGACGGCGGATATTCGCAGCGCCGCTTGACGGCGAGCGCGAAGAAAGCCGCCGAGGCCTGGGCGGAAGCGGGCCGGGCGTCCGGCCCTACGGTCTTTTACTTATCGCCCACGGCCGAAGACGCCAGGCCGGACCTCGAGGCAATGGCCGAGGAGTATCAGATACTCTACGACGCGTTCGGCGGTAAAAAACCGGCGGCGCCGGTTATTTGGCCGGCGTTCGAGGGAGGTTCGCCGTCGCCTTTTACGGAAGGGGCGGCCTCGGCGGCGTGGTGGTCCGATTTAGCGAAGGCCGCGTCGGCGTGGCCGGGTAAACCGGTTTTGGCCGCGGCGACGTCGCCGTATCGCGGCGCGCCGGGGGTGTCGCTGTCGGGCGCGGTATCTTACTGGCTGCCCACGTTCCACGACGTGGCGGTTTGCCCGGAGCGTTATCAAAACCTGGCCAAAGGCCAAAAGTACTTCATCCGCGCCGATGGCTCGGGCGGTGACCTCCTTGACGGCCGCCGGGCCGGCGCGCGCCTGATTTCGTGGTACGGCTATCTGTGGGGTGCGGAAGGGGTAGCGGCGCTAGCGCCGCCCCGGGACGCGGTGCGCCCGAATAATCCGTGGTTGGATGACCCTATGGCCGGGACGGCCGCGGCGTTCGGTAATGGCCTCGGGGCGTGGGTTTACCCGGGAACGCCCGCGGGAGCGGAAGGGCCGGTCTCGTCGGTTCGCCTCGAGCTGCTCCGCCAGGGCCTGGAGGATTGGGCGCTTTTCAAAATGGTCGAAAAGAAGCGGGGCCGCGAGTACGTCCGTGAGCGGTTGCAATCGCTATTGCCGTACGCCATAGACGACTTGGCCGACGTTTCCGCCCGCGACCTGGGCAATAACCAGATATTCGAGTTGCGCCGGGCTTTATTGGCGGAGCTGAGCGGCGGCGCGTCTATAGGGCGCCCGGTCAATGTATCGGGCCGCGTCGCAGATGCCGCGGGTAACCCTTTATACCACGCGCGCGTCGGTAGTGGGGATTTCGGCGTGTTCACCGGCGGGGACGGTTCGTACTCGCTGCGGTTCAAAGAAGGCGGGAGTGCTTTACAAGTTTCGGCGTCGGGTTTCAGGGGCGGCGATACGCGCGGGGGCGGCGTTACTCTTTACCGTGGATTAAAAGGCTTATTGCCGGTCTTCGACTTCGAGGCGGGTATCGACGGGGCGTTTTGGCTGAGCGGCGACCAAACCGACGCGCTGGCGGTAGTGGAGGAACGCGACGTCGTGCTCGAAGGCGAGATCGCCCTCGCCGCGGAATTCCCCTGCGGCCGGATAGGCCGGATCGTAAACCTGTACCCCCGACTCAAAGATTTTTCCAAACATCACCGCCTCGAGTTCGCCGCGTACAACCCCAACGATTTTATAGTGGATATATGGCTGCTCCTTTTGGACGACGAGACGCTGGACGTCGACCGTCAGTTCCGGCGTCGTATCTCACTCAGGCCGCGCGCGTGGACGCGCGTCTCGTACCGGATTAAATATTTAGACAAGGCGGGGGAGCCGAAGTTCGACGCCAAACGGGACGGTTCGTACGTAATCAAGACGGCCTACCGCCCCAACCTGGCCGGTATCGTGGGCGTCGGCTTCGAAGCCGACGGCCTGGCGGCGTGCGGCGGTAAAGGAAACGCTAAACCTTATAAGGTACTAATCGACGACGTGAAACTCGTCGCGTTCGAGTAGTACGTCCTCGCGATGCGGGTCATATTAGCAACGAGGAACGTCGGCAAATTGGCGGAAGTGGCGGCGATCGTCGGTTCGGCCGCGGAGGTCGCGGGGTTCGAGGCTTTGGCGGGAACGGAGCTGCCGCCCGAGGAGGGCGCGACGTACGAGCAGAACGCGCTCGCGAAGGGGCGGGCCGTGGCGGCGGCCGCCGGCGTCGCGGCGTTGGCGGACGATTCGGGGTTGGAAGTCGACGCGTTGGACGGAGTGCCCGGCGTACGCTCGAGCCGGTACGCGGGGCCCGCCTGCGACCCGAAAGCCAATAACGAGAAGTTGTTGCGCGAGCTCGACGGCATACCGACGTGTGAAAGGGGGGCGCGGTTCGTTTGCGTCGCGGCGTTGGTAACCCGCGACGGCCGCGAACGGCTCGCCCGGGGCGAGGTCGAGGGGCGGATAGCGGAAGCCCCCCGCGGAACCGGCGGGTTCGGTTACGACCCGCTGTTCATCCCCGCGGGTTACGAACGAACGTTCGCCGAAATGGCGCCCGAAGAGAAGAACGAGATGAGCCACCGGACTAGGGCGTTCCGAGAAATTAAAAAATACCTTAAAGAGATATAACTCCCAGGCAAGCGACGATAATAAGGGAGGTTCCAATGAAAGCGGTTATACCGGTAGCGGGCCAAGGTACCCGCCTCCGCCCTCATACCTATACCGTCCCGAAGGCGATGCTACACGTCGCCGGGAAGACTATAATCGAATACATCGTGGACGAAATCTCTTCGGTCGAACCCGACGAGTACGTCTTCATTATAGGCTACCTCGGCGACAAGCTCCGTGCTTTCCTCGAGAAGAAAATCCGTAAGCCGGTTAGTTTTGTCGTCCAAAAGGAGACGCTCGGCATCGCCCACGCGCTGCGCGAAAGCCGTGATTACTTGGGAGACGGCCCGGTTCTCATCGTATTGGGCGATACTATTTTTCAGGCCGACCTGGCCAGGATAGTGAAAAAGGGCGTCTCGGCCATCGGCGTGCGGGTCGTGGATGACCCTCGGCGCTTCGGCGTCGTCGTGCTCGACGGCGAACGCGTGATGAAGCTCGTTGAAAAACCGCAGACTCCTATTTCCACGTTGGCTATAGCGGGCGTTTATTACGTGAGCGACCCCGAGCTGTTGGTCAAGAGCCTGGACCGCATCGTGGAGGAAGATATCAAGACGCGGGGCGAGTACCAACTCACCGACGCCCTCCAGTTAATGGTCGACGCCGGCCACGAGATAGAGACTTTTCCCATAGAGGGGTGGTTCGACTGCGGCGAGCCGGGCGCGCTGCTCGAGACTAACAGGGCCCTTTTGGCGCGGGTGGAGGAGGTGCCCAAAAGGCCGGGCTCCATAATTATCCCGCCGGTGTGGATAGACGAGAGCGCGGCCATCCAGAACTCGATAATCGGACCCAACGTTTCGGTAGCGGGCGGCGCCATAGTGAAGGATTCCATCGTCCGGGACAGCATCGTAAGCGAGTACGCCGCCGTCGAGAACCTCATCCTCCAAAGCTCCATTATAGGCGACCGCGCGACGGCTCAAGGGAGACCGGCATCTCTTAACGTGGGCGACTCGTCTCAGGTTGAATTAACGTAAGCAGACGTTTAAACCCGTGGCCTCTTGTCGCCGTCCAATAGGAAAACCCGCGTTCTAAGCAGGGAAGGGGGACGGGCGAGGTGACCGTCGCAATGGCGAGAGTAGCGCAAAAGAGATTCGTACGATGCGGCTCGGCCGTAGTCGTCCTATTCACGGTCGTCGCGGGCTTGAGTTGCCGCGTTACCGAGAACGAAAGGCACCTGTGGCTGTCTTCTTCCCATATTTATTATCCGGGCGACGACGTAATCGTGGAGCTGCAGAGCCACGGCGTGGATGAGGTCGATATGGCGGCCTACTCCCTCGACCTCAAGGCCGCGGCGGAGCATCCCGATCTGGATTTACATTCCCTTACGGGGATAGACTTCGCCGGCTCCGACCCCCTATCTACGTGGAAAGAGGAACTAGACCGCGGATACTACTGGGATTACCGGGACGTGAACGTGCCCGTAAAAGAAGAGGGAGCGTACGTCGTGACCGCGTCGGCCGGAGGGGAAGTGTCGGCGGCGCTCGTGGTTATAAACAGAATATCGCTGGTGGTTAAAACCGACAACGACACCCTTATGGTATACGCCGCGGAGCGTATGTCCGGCGAGCCGCTCGAGGGCGTCGAAATACTCACGGTACCCAAAGTAGCGGACGAATTGTATACCGACGCCGACGGCCTGGCGGTCAAGGACGGGATAGTTTTACCGGAGGAAGAATCGAGCTTCCTGGTCCTCGGTCGGAAGGGCAACGGCGTCACGCCGTGCGACTCGTACTTCGGTTATTATTCCCCCGAACGGTACAAGGGTTACACTTATACCGACCGGCCCGTGTACCGGCCTAATCAGATAGTGCGTATGAAGGGGATACTCCGCCACTACGTGGGGGAGGAGTACCGCAACCTTCCGGACGAGAAGGTAACGGTAGAGGTCAACACGCCGTCGGGCGATACGGCCTTCAAGGCGGAGTTGACGACGTCGGCGTTCGGCTCGTTCGCGGCCGAGTTCACGCTGGGCGAGGAGCCGCCGCTGGGTCGGTACTATATCAATACCCGTTTCCGCGACCAGCAATTCTCGTCCTACTTCGACGTCGAGGAATACCGTAAGCCGGAGTACGAGGTGACGGTTACGACGCACAAGGATTACTACCTCGCCGGCGACATATTGACGTTCGACGTTACCGGGCGGTACTACTTCGGCGAACCGGTCGCCCGGGCGGACGTGGATTACGCTATTTATCGCCGGGCGAAATATTATTACGGGTGGCGCTCCTATCGCTACAGCTGGTATTACGACTACGACGATTACTACGACTATTACGGCTGGGAGTACGTTGCCGACGGCGCGGGCCAACTTGACGACGACGGCCATTTCCGCGGAACGTTGGCGGTCGAGGCCGAACTCCCGTACGATTACGATTACCGCGTCGACGCGGTGATGACCGATGCCAGCCGGCGCGAGGTTACGGGGTCGGCTACGGCGCCGGTGTGGCGAGCGGGGTTGGCCCTTAATGTTTATATGGATAAATATTTTTACGAACCGGGCGACGCGGCCGTTATAACCTTCCAGAGCCGCGACCCCCTCGGTACGCCGTACCCTGCCGACGTCTTGTTCGAAATTACGACCCAAAGGTGGGAAGAGAGCGGGAATACTAAACACGGCCGGTGGCTCGAGCAGACCTTGGTAAAGGACGAACTCGGCATAGGTGCGAGCGGGGAAGGGCGCTACCGCTTCGTCCCCGACGAGGTCGGCTACTACACCGTGAAGGCCACGGCCTTCGACGACGCCGGTAACGACGTCGATTATACGGCGACCTTTTACGTCGCCGACGAGAGTTATTACCACTCCTACTACTCGGGCTCGGGCGTAACGCTAACGCTGGACAAGGAATCGTACGCGCCGGGCGACGTCGCGCTCGCGATGGTCCAAACGGATAAGGCCGGCAGCGGCGTGCTTTTGACGGTCGAGGGCGACGAGTTGTATCACGCCCGCGTCGTACGGCCCCAGGGCAATACCGCGCTGGTGGAGATACCGATAGAACGTAGCTTCGCGCCGAACGTTTACCTGAACGCGTATATGGTCGCGGACGATTCGTTCACGAGCGCGCAACGGGACGTCGTCGTACCGCCCGAGGACCGTTTCTTGAGCGTAGAGATAATTCCCGACAAAGATACGTATAAACCGCGGGAACCGGCGACGTTCTCGGTTCGGGCGACGGATTGGCGCGGCGCGCCGGTGGTCGCGGAAGTGTCGCTCGGGGTCGCGGACGAATCCGTGTACGCCATCAAGCCCGAGGCGGCCCCGGACATCCGCCAATTCTTCTACGACCGCCGCGGCAACTACGTCTCGAGTAATATGTCGTTCTACTTCTCTTCGTACGGGTACGGGTACGCCGAGACGGGGGCGATGGGCGGCGGCGCGTTAATCGACGAACTGGCTTTCGAAGAAGCGCCGGCCCGGGGCGCGCCGATGGCGAAGAAGGCGGGTAAATCCAAGGACGGCAACGGCTACGTCGAGCCGGTGATACGGGCGTACTTCCCCGACACGGCTTTCTGGGGGCCGCAGCTCGTGACCGACGAGACCGGCGAAGCGACGGTCGATTTCGCGATACCCGATAGCCTCACGACCTGGCGCGCGACGGCGCGCGCGGTAACGACGGATACGCTGGTCGGCGCCGCTACGAAGAAGGTAATCGCGCGCAAGAACCTACTCGTACGCCTCGAGACGCCCCGGACGCTGACGCAGTGGGACGACGTTATAATTTCCGGCGTAGTGCACAACTATTTGCCGTCGGCGCAGCGCGTCAAAGTAGAGCTTCGGGCCGGGCCCGAAATCAAGATTAGGGGCGCGACGGCGAAATACGTAACGATGGCGGCCGGCGGCGAGGCCCGGGTGGATTGGCCTTGCTTCGTCGAGGGCGTCGGCGAAACGACGTTTACGGCGTCGTCGTTGACGCGCGTCGAATCCGACGCGATGGAGCTTAAAGTACCGATACTGCCGCACGGCTTGGAGTACAACGTGGCGTCGGCGCGCGCGGAGAACGCGACGTTCGCGGAAACGGTTACGGTTCCGGACGACGCCGTAGCGGGGGCGACGGTATTGGAGGTCTCGCTCGCGCCGTCGCTGGCCGGGACGATGCTGGACGCGTTAGCGTACCTGGCGGGTTACCCGTACGGCTGCGTCGAGCAGACGATGAGCCGCTTTTTACCGACGGTATACGTCGCCCAGACGCTGCAGAAACTCGGCCTTGAGAACGACGAGCTCGAAGGCGAGTTACCGAAGATGGTCAAGGCCGGCGTCGAGAGGTTGTACAATTTCCAACACGGCGACGGCGGTTGGGGATGGTGGACCGAAGACGAGACCCACCCCTTCATGACGGCGTACGTGTGCTACGGCCTGCTCAAGGCGCGCGAGGCCGACTTCGACGTACGGGACGACGTGCTGAGCCGCGGCCTGGATTCCTTGGCGGACCAACTGGACGGCGTGAAGAAGGACGAGCGTTCGACGTATCTGTACATGTTGTACGTCTTGGCGGAAGCGGGCCGCGAAGACGGGGAAGCCGAGCTCGTCGACGCCTTTAGGAAACGCGGCGATTACGACCCCTACGAGCTCTCGTTGCTGGCGCTCGCGTTGGCTAAGAGAGCAAAGACGGCCGAAGCGCAAACCGTGGTCGAGGACCTCGACGAGTTGGCCGTTAAAGAGGGCGGCTTCGTTCACTTTACCGGCATCGGCGAATGGCATTATAGTTGGCAAGACAGCCCCATACAGACGACCGCCACGGCGCTCCGGGCCATCGTCGCAACGCGGGGAACCGACGACGAGAACTTGGAGGGCATCGTACGGTGGCTGTCGCTCAAGCGGCGCGGCAACTACTGGCGCAGCACGCAGGAGACGGCGGCCGTCGTCTTCGCGCTGAGCGATTACCTGGCGGCGACGCGGGAACTCGAGGGCGACTACGTCGCGCGCGTTATCGTCAACGACGCCGAGGTGGGCTCGCTGGCCGTCACTCCGGGGAACGTAGCTTCGGCCAAACTGCACCTCTACCTCAAGGACAAGGACGGCGCCGTCAAACCGGGCACCAACGACGTTAGCGTCGAAATCGACGGCGTCGGGAAAGCATACTATTCGACGTTGTTGACGTATTTCAAACAAGAAGACGAGATTGCGCCCGTGGACGAGGGTTTTGTCGTGAGCCGGAAGTATTACCGCTTGGCCAAAGGGGGCACCGAGGCGCTCGAGGGTATACCGGATATCGTTCGCCCCGGCGACCGGTTCCGCGTTGACGTAACCTTTACCGTCGAGAACCCGATGGAATACGTCATCCTCGAGGACTATTTCGCGTCCGGCTTCGAAGTGGACGAGGACGCGCTGGGGCGCGATTACTATTACGATTGGTATCGGGGCAACTCCCACCGCGAACGTCGCGACGAGAAGATGGCGTTCTTCTTCACCGAGCTCTCGCCCGGCGATTACACCGTCTCGTACGTCGTCCACGCGGAACAACCCGGCAAACACCTGGCGCTGCCGGCCCGGGCGTCGTTGATGTACGCGCCGGAGGTCTGGGGGAGCTCGCGGGAGGCGTCGTTCGACGTGGCGTTGGAGGCGCTCGAGTAGGCGGGTATCCGTTACGAACAAGTGAAGAAGCCGGCTCGCTCGAGCCGGCTTTTATATCGGGGACGTCATTCCAATATGTTAATATCCGCTCGGTGGTCAATAACGCGCCGAAAAACTAGCGGCGAGCCGCGTACGAAGGCGGAGAGGAAATAATGCGGTTGGATTATGCGTTCTGGCCGGACGTCGAGGATTATCTAAAAAAGGACGACCGCTTATTGTTGGCCGCCGGGTCCGTCGAGCAACACGGCCCGGCGGTAGCGACGGGTATCGATTATATAATCGCCGAGGCCGTCGCGGAACGCGCGGCGGAACGGCTCGGCGTCTACGTGGCGCCGCCGCTCTGCTACGGGATGTCGCTGCACCACGCGGCGTTCCCCGGGACGGCGAGCCTAAAACCTTCATCCTATTTCCACATCCTAACCGATTTGTTCGGCTTCCTGGTAGGGCAGGGGTTCAACCGCGTCGTCGTAGTGAACGGCCACGGCGGCAATGTGCCCACGCTCAAGGCCGCCGCCGCCGAGGTCGCGTACGAGCACGACGGCGCCCGCATTTTAATCCAGAACTGGTACGACCCGCCCGAGGTCGCCAAACGCATCGAAGAGGCCTTCGGCGCTAAGGAGGGGAGCCACGTAACCCCCGCGGAGGTCTCGATTTTAATGTATTTACGGCCGGAGCTCGTGGGTGACGTGACGCAGGTGAAGGCGACCGAACCGGGTCTTATTACGTGGCAGGCTGGCCGGCGCGACATCCGGGATAATTACCCTCAAGGCGCGGTCGGCTCGGACCCGAGTTTAGCGTCGCCCGGAGTCGGGAAGGAACTGCTCGAGCTTGCGGTGGACGGCGTCGCGAAGGCCGCGGCGGATTTGTAGCGGCGATTACTTAATGAAAAACCGGCCGGTCGGCCGGTTATTTTTTGGCGAGTACTTTCTTTAAATATTTCCCGGTGAAAGATTTCCTTTTGCGGGCGATTTCTTCCGGCGTGCCGGCCGCGACCAGGTGGCCGCCCTCGTCGCCGCCCTCGGGGCCCAGGTCGATTACGTAGTCGGCGTTCTTGACGACGTCGAGGTTGTGCTCGATGACGATTACGGTGTTGCCGGCGTCGACCAGCCGCTGCAGAACCGCGAGCAATTTCTTCACGTCGTCGAAATGTAGGCCCGTGGTGGGCTCGTCCAGGAAGTAAACGGTCCGGCCGGTGGCGCGCTTGGCGAGTTCGCGGCTGAGCTTTACCCGTTGGGCCTCGCCGCCCGAGAGGGTGGGTGCCGGCTGGCCGAGCTCGACGTAGCCGAGGCCCACGTCATACAGCGTTTGCAATATCTTTTTAATCCTCGGGTGCGCGTCGAAGAAGGCGAGCGCCTCTTCCACCGTCATCGCCAAGACGTCGGCGATGTTCTTGCCCTTATAAGTTACCTCTAAAGTCTCGCGGTTGTACCTTTTCCCTTTGCAAACTTCGCAGGGTATGTATACGTCCGGCAGGAAATGCATCTCGACCTTGATGATGCCGTCGCCGTTGCAGGCGTCGCAGCGGCCGCCGCGGACGTTGAACGAGAACCGGCCCGGTTTGTAACCTCGCGCCCGAGATTCCGGGAGCTCGCCGAAAAGCCGCCTTATGGGGTCGAAGACCTTGGTATAAGTCGCCGGGTTTGACCGCGGGGTTCGGCCTATGGGTTGCTGGTCGATCTCTATTACTTTGTCGAGGTGGTCCAGGCCGTCGACGTCGTCGTAGGCGCCGGGGCGCACCGGCGACCGATAGAGGCGTCTTTTGAGAACGCGGTACAACGTCTCGGATATGAGGGAGGATTTACCGGAACCCGAGACGCCGGTGACGCATATAAACGTGCCGAGCGGGAAAGATACGTCGATATCCTTGAGGTTATTGTGGCGGGCTCCCCGGAGGGTAAGCGTCGAGCCGTTGCCGGGCCGGCGGCCGGCGGGCGTCGTGATATACGCGTCGCCGCGGAGGTAGCGGCCTGTTAACGACTTCCTCGATTTCTCGATGCGGGCGGGCGGGCCGTAAGCGACGACCCGGCCGCCGTGAATGCCGGCGCCCGGGCCGAGGTCGATTACGTGGTCGGCGGCGCGTATTGTCTGCTCGTCGTGCTCGACGACGACGACGGTGTTGCCCAGGTCGCGCAGGGAGCACAGCGTTTTCAGGAGGCGTTCATTGTCGCGTTTGTGGAGGCCGATGGTCGGTTCGTCCAGGATGTAGGTAACGCCGACGAGGCCGGACCCTACTTGCGTCGCGAGGCGGATGCGCTGCGCCTCGCCGCCGGAGAGCGTGGGCGCCGCGCGCTCGAGGGTGAGGTATTCCAGGCCGACGTCGGCTAGGAAGCCGAGGCGGGCGACGAGCTCCTTTAAAATCTCTTTGGCTATGACGGCCTTGTTGCCCGCGAGCTCCAGGTCTTTGAAGAAGCGAAGCGCGCCGGCGACGGATAGCCCGCATACGTCGGCGACGTTGTTGCCGCCCACGGTCACGGCCAAGGCCTCCGGCCGCAGGCGGGCGCCGTCGCAAGAGGGGCAGGGGTCCTTGCGGAAGAAGCGGCCGTAATAGAATTCGCGGGCCTCTTCCGATTGCGTGTCGCGGTATAGCCGTTTCAAGCGCGGTATGACGCCTTCTATCTCGTGGACGAACTGGTAGACGCGGCCGTCGCGCTCGTAGCGTATTCGGAACCGCCGGCCTTCGCTGCCGTAAAGCAGGACGTCGCGGACCCGTTCCGGCAATTCCCGCCAGGGAGCGTTCAAGTCGAAGCGTAATTGCCGGGCCAGGTTTTCGAGATATTGCCATATGTAGGAGTCGCCGTCCCGTCGGTAAGGAAGGATGGCGCCGTCGTTGAGGGACAGCGTATCGTCCGGCACGACGAGTTCTTCGTCGACCTCGAGCGTGAAGCCCAGGCCGCCGCAGCTCGGGCACATCCCGTACGGGCTGTTGAACGAAAACAGCCGCGGGCTTATTTCGGGGTACGAGATATTACAATCGGGACAGGCGAAATGTTTGCTGAAGACGCGGTCATCGAACCCCTTTTCGTTGAATACTCTGGCGAGCGCCGTGCCTTCGCCGAGCTCGAGCGCGGTCTCGAGCGAATCGGCCAGCCGCCTCGCGAGTTGCTCCTTCATAACCAGGCGGTCGACGACGGCGTAGATGGTGTGCTTCTTGTTCTTGTCCAACTTAATGTCGTCTTCTAACTCGTACTCGCCGCCGTCGACGACGACGCGGGCGAACCCCTCGCGCCGCAGCCGTTCGAATTCGTTTTTGTGTTGGCCCTTGCGGCCTACCACGACCGGCGCCATAAGGTAAAGTTTCGTACCGACCGCGAGCTTGAGCAGCTCGTCCACCATTTGTTCCGGGGCTTGGGCCGCGATGGGTTTGCCGCATTTATAACAGTAGGGGTCGCCGGCGCGGGCGAAGAGGAGGCGGAGGTAGTCGTGGATTTCGGTAACGGTCGCGACCGTCGAGCGCGGGTTCTTGCTGGCGGACTTCTGCTCGATGGCTATGGCGGGGGAAAG
>DATKVX010000062.1 GCA_035529855.1 bacterium | reverse complement strand
CGGTTAAGCCGGCACCCGCAGCCCACGAATTTCCCATATCACCTTCGTAAGAGGCCAGGCCGCCGGTAAAATATATACCTATTTCGTGCGCGCGCGGCGCTGAAGCCGCCCCGACGCCCGGTTTTATTTCCTCTAACGCGCAACCGCACGCGGTGCAGAACGTCGAGCCCTCGGGCGAAGTTGCGCCGCATTGCCGGCAGTATATTTTTTCGCCCGGCGCTTCTTCTTTCAACGGGGCGCCGCACTTGATGCAGTAGTTTACGTCGGCCTTATTCTCGTACCCGCACGCGGGGCACGTTTGGGTCTCCTCGGCGGCCGCTACGGCGAGCGTTTCCGCCCCCGTACTCGCGACTCCAGGGGCGAGACCTATGACGTAGGTTAGGGAGACGGTTAAAAATAATACGGCCCGTCTACTCAAGCGCTCACTCCTTATATCTTTTCTCTTCCGAAACGGCCTCGGGTTGGGCCGTGGCTCGCGGCTACCAACCCCCGGGCCGGCTGTCGATTCTTTATCCCATCGCTCGCGTTATATTCCTCTTAGAAGCTAAATAGCGGCAGCTCCACTTTGACGGCGAGGCCGTCCGGCTCCAAAGATTTCCGCGCGTACGCCAGGCGCGGTTGAACGTCGTCGCCTGGGGTCGTGCGCGACGCGTAAACCGGTTCCGTTTTAACGGCGAGGCCGATGAGAAACACAATCAAACCACCCCCCGATATGGTGCCGCCGGCTATATACTTCGGTTTCGATTTTTCGGATAGGCCCAAGGCCGCGATACCCGGGCCGATTAGGAGCCATATTAAGAGCCCCGTAACCCATATAGACGTCCTTGCGTGGCCGGGCGCGATCATCGTCCCCTTGGGGACGTAACCTCTCCCCGGCACGTGGACCATTTCTAGTCCGGCCGCGCCGGGCCCGGCGCCGTAGAAGTCGTACCCGCAACCACCACAGAATTCGGCTTCCTTCTCGTTGACGTATCCGCACTTGGGACAAACGCTAACGTCCGATAGGCCGGTGGCGGCCGCTTCCTCTCCCTTTTTCGTACCGCACGCCGAGCAGTACTTCGCGTCGGCCGGGTTTTCGTGGTTGCAATTAGTACACGTCCAGGTGTCTTCCGCCGCGGCGACGTCGAATATTTCATATATTACTTCGTTGTACGTATTTCCGGCGTACGTCAGCGGCGCGTATTCGATTATGGGGAGTTCTTCGGCGACTGTCGACTCGAGCTCTTCGGTGATGCGGTTCCAAGGTAACGCCCACGCGAAGTTCGCCCATAATAGGGCACACGCTAAGATAAGTACAAGGCAACCATTACCTTTTAGTGCGTCGTGCATTTCGGGAACCTCCCGCTTTGAATGAGAATTATTGATAAAAATTCGATTTCCTTTAATTATATATAAATCATTATCGTTTATTATGTCAACCCTTAAATTTAGTCTACTTATTTAGTCAAGTTTAATTTATAAGTTTTTTTCTCGTCATTGCCGCCGGGGTGCCATAAATACCTCACGTTATTCGGCCCTTCTACGGGTGGCTTTATAACCGTTGTATATGTGAAAAAAAGGGCGGCCGCGAGGCCGCCCGTTCCGAAGCGATAATTCGGGAATACGCTACATCTTGATGAACGCGCCGTAGGTGAGCGTGAAGTACATAGCCTGCGGCGTGTTGTTGCCCATTACGGGGTACATGAACTTCAGGCCGATGGCGTTGCGTTCGTCGAGCTGGTACTTGGGGTACAGGCCCACGTATAAGGAAGAATGGGATAGGCCTTCGGGTTCGGTTACGTTTTGCGGCCACGTGCTCGGGACGTCGTACGAATCTTCCAACGACATCTCGTAGCCGATGGGTACGTAGATCTGGAAGGCCTGGTCGCTGCCGGTGCCGATGCCCGGTTCGGCATGCAGGTATATCATCATACCGGGCGTTTGGTCCACGTCCAGCGTGGCGGGCGTTGGCTGGGCCGGGTCTTTAACGGCCATCGGGATGGTCCGTTTCATCCGGTAGCGGAAGCCGGCCTGGCCGCTCATCTTGAACATGGTGGAATCGCCGTATTTGCCGGCCACCACCGCTACGTCGATATCCATCTGGTCGTCGCCCAGGTCGGGTTTTTCGGATGCGTGGTCGACCTTGCCCACGGGGATTTTTACGGCCAGCCGCGGCCCGAGGTAGAGGTCCGTGGCGCTTTCCCATAGGCCGCGGGCCTTGACCCAGATGTCGCCCAAGCCCATCGCGTTTACGGTTTTCTCTTCCGTCGTACCGGGTTTCCAGGTCTTGCTCGGGCGAAGTATCTGCAGCGTAACGTCGGCCATATAGTGCTCGTTGAAGGCGTAGCCGATGTCCAACGGGACGAGGAGAGCGTTCGGTTCGGCGTTTTTGGCTACGCTGTCGCCGTCGTCGTTAAACTCTTTAGTAGCGCTCCAATACCCGGCGCCGACGTTAATGTGCAGCGCTTCGGGTACTATCGGCATGCCGCCCGGGTCGACGGAGATAAGGCCGTCGTACGGTGCGTGTCCCGGCATGGTGTAACCGAAGGCCGCGCCCACCGCGATAAGCGGTAGGGCCATGACTAAAAATAAGCGCGATAATTTCATGCTTTCCTCCTTCTGGTTTGAGGTTAGCTTTCTTGCTGATATATTATGAAATCGGTTCCTTAAAAGCAAGTATTTTTTGCTTGTGAACCGCCGTCGGTACGGCCCGATGAAAAATGTTGACACCGACGGTATACGGTATTAGAATCTTGTCCACGGTTAAGTGCTTATCGCGCTTGTCGGTATCGGCAAGCGTTGATGGTCGGCAGGTGAAACGAACCGAAGGCCGGCGGGCTGTTTAGCCGGGCGCGTGCGCGGCGCGGGGATTTCCGGCAGCCGGCGCAGCCGGTTTCGTTTAAATGAGTGCGTGACCGGCAAGGACGACCGTCCGACGACGGGTTTTTTTCGCGGGCGAAGCAGAGGTATGAAAGCTACGACGAACGTGATTTCGTTTTTTCTCGTAGCCGCGGTTTGCGCGGGTTGCGGCCGCGGTCGACGCGATGTCGACTGCTTCGACGTTGCGGTGGTAATGGACGCCGGCGGCCTCGGCGATAAGGGGAAGAACGACATGGTCTGGCGGGGGTGCCAGCGTTTTGCGGAGGAGAGCGGCGTAGCGGCGCGGGTCTGCAGCTACGAGCCCGTTAGCGAGGCCGAAGGTCGCGCTTACCTGCGCGAGGCGGGCGATGCCGGCGCTGACGTGATAATCGTCGCGTCGCCGGTATGGGAGGATTACGTCCACGGCCTGGCCCGCGAATACCCCGGCACGGTTTACGTCCTCGTAGACGGCGAAAGGGGCGCGGCCAACGTCAAGTCCTTGAGCTTTCCGGCCGCCGACGCCGGGTATTTGATGGGCGTAGCCGCCGCGGCCGCGGTCCCGGCGGGGGGCTACGCGTTTCTGGGGGGTCGCAAGGACGCCGCCACCGAGGAGCTCGCTGCCGGCTACCGCGACGGCGTCAAGTCGGAGAACCCGTCGTCGCCGATAGCCGTCGTTTATATGGGCGACGATTTCGCCGCCCCCGTCGCGCGCGACCGGGCCGGCGCTCTCGCCGACGAGCTTTTCGACGACGGCGCGGCGGTGATCTTCGCCGCCGCGGGTGTCGCGAACGCCGCCGTCGCCGCCGTCGCCCGAGAGCGAGATAAACTCGTAATCGGTTACGAGTCGAATCAGAATTACCTCGAGCCGGGGTACGTTATCACGTCGTTGAATATCAGATGGGATAACGTCATATTCGAGGAGTTGCGCGAGGCCGCGTCCGGCGACTTCAAAGGCGGCGAGCGCACGATAAGTATCGCGAGCGAACATATTTCTTATCCCATCGACGACAACAACCGCTCTTTGGTCCCGGCCGAAGCGGTACGCAAAATAGAGGCCGCGCGCCAACGGTTGGCGGTCGCGACCGCCGGCTAGAGCGGTTTTTCCGTGGCGGCGACGAAGGCTTTAGCTTTGGTTAGGTCCGAGGTGGAAGGGGTCGCCCGGGCCGGCGGTGCCGCTCTCGTCGGCGTAGCGGCCGTGGGGGAAGGCGTTCCCGAAGAGTTCGCCGGTTTGGGGCGCGCCGTCGTCGCGGCCGTCGCGTTGTCGCGGGGCGTGGTGGAGACTTGCGTCACGGCGCCGACGCGCATATACGGTTACCATTATCGGGTCGTAAACGCCGCCTTGGATAACGTCGCCTGCCGGGTGGCGTCGTTTTTGGAGAGCCGAGCTTACGCGACGCTGGCGGTGCCGGCGTCGCAGGTCGTCGATTGGGACCGCGTCCTCGGCTCGGTAAGCCACCCTCGCCTGGCGCAGCTCGCGGGCCTGGGTTTCGTGGGCCGCCACAACATGCTCGTTACGCCGCGGTTCGGCGCCGGGGTGCGCCTGGTAAGCGTTTTTACGGACGCGCCGCTCGAAGCGGATGAACCGGCCGCGGGCGATTGCGGCGATTGCTACGCGTGCCGCTCGGCGTGCCCGGCGGGCGCTATAGGCGAGGGTTCCGAGGATTGGGACCGCGCCCGTTGCCTCGAGAAGTTGCGCGAGTTTAAAAAGCGGATTACGAACCAGTACATATGCGGCGTGTGCGTCCGCGCTTGCACCGGCGCCGGCGCCGTCTTTTAAATATATGTCGCCCGAAACCGTTATCGTAGGCGAAAGGATTTACCACCGCGTCGTCGGCCTCGTCAAGCTGGTGGTGGATTTCCTGCTGCTCAACCTCTCGACCCTCGTCGTTCTCTTACTTCAGGGGAAAATATTGGGCGTAGCCGGCTTCTTACGCGAGCCGTTAACCGCCCCCGTCGCCGGCCAACACTTCGGCCTGGCTACCTACCTCGAAGTCTCCCTGGTCTACAGTTTCGTGACCGTCGCGGTATTCTTCAACCGCGGCCTGTACGTCCGCCAACGTTCGATGGCGCGGCTCGACGAACTCTACCTCGTGATGAAGTCGCTGATAATCTCCGCCTTCTGTATGATGGCGATCTCGGTTTTATTCCCTCAGCTCCCTTATACGCGCGCTATCATCGTCAGCAATTTCGTCGTGAGCCTCGTACTCATCGACCTTTGGCGCATCACTTTACGCAAAGTGGTCGGTTTTCTCGCGGAACGCGGCGTAGGGTTGATGCGCACCGTCATCTACGGCGCCGGCAAGAGCGGCCGCATCCTCTCCAATCAAATTAAACTGCACCCCGAGTTCGGCTATTCCGTGGTGGGCTTTATCGACGACGACCCGGGCAAGGCGGGCCGAATTTTCGAAGACGTCGAAGTCCTGGGAGCCTTTGAGAAGCTCCCCGACGTTATAGTATCGCACGACGTAGACGAAGTATTGGTGGCCATCCCCTCCGCGACCCACCGCCACCTGCTACACGTCGTCTTCGAATTGCGCGAGAGGCGAATACCTTTTATGGTAATCGCGGACCTCTTCGAGTTGGTGACGCGCCGAGTCTCCGTAATGCAAATAGGCTCCATTCCGCTCTTGCGTTTGTGGCGCTCGCCGCTCGAGGGTTGGCAGGGATACATCAAGCGGGCCATGGACATCGCCGGCGCGCTGGCGGGCATCGTGTTGTTTTTGCCGTTCTGGCTTTTAATAATCATCCTCATAAAGATAGATTCCCGGGGGCCGGTATTCTACCGCCAGGGGCGCCTGGGCAAGGACGGCCGGCCGTTCAAAATTTTCAAGTTCCGCTCCATGGTGGTCGGCGCCGACGAGATGCTGCCCGAACTCGCCGACTTCAACGAAATGGACGGGCCGATATTCAAGATCAAGAATGACCCGCGCGTTACCGGCGTAGGCAAGCTGCTGCGCAAGTTCAGCGTCGACGAGTTCCCCCAGCTCCTCAACGTGCTGAAGGGGGATATGTCGCTCGTGGGGCCGCGGCCTCCCATACCGGAGGAGGTCGAGGAGTACGAGCGTTGGCAGATGAAGCGCTTAACGGTCCCGCAGGGCGTCACGGGCCTGTGGCAAGTCAGCGGCCGCAACCTGCTAACGTTCGAGGAGATGGTCCGCCTCGACATCTACTACATCGAGAACTGGTCGTTGTGGCTCGACCTCAAGCTCCTCCTCAAGACGGTTCCGGTCGTGGTCTTGATGCGCGGCGCGTATTAATATTTCCCTTCCGTAATTTGTATTCGTAGCCGCTAAATGCCATAATTTAGCGGTTATATTATTTCTACTTTTAGGAGGACGGTTATCCGGGTGTTAGTACTTTAGGAGGGAATAATGCGCGCCCATTCTGAAACGTGTTCGACGGTTATCATCGCGGCCGTGATAGCGGCTTCTATAATCACCGCCGGGTTCCCCCAAGGGCGTCCGGCGGATTGTCGTGATTATAGTAAGGTAAGGGTTGACGGCAGATACGAAATAGTGGGCCGGCACCCGGTAGCCGCGATTATGGCGGATAAAGTCAATTGCTACCGGCTGGATTACGACGATGCGGGGAGGCTTACGAGCGTCGTTTTCCTCAAGGGCGGGAAGCCGGCGGTGGATGACTGCTTCGGCGTCGCCCGCGTCGCCGTCGAGTACGGGGAGGGGTGGGAGCGGAGGAGTTTTTATGACGTTAGGGGGAAGCCGATGTACGGTAATAATGGCGCTTACTCCGAAAGGCTGGAATTAGACGGCAACGGGTACCGGGTTTCTCTTACCCGTTATGACCTAGGCGAGGACGTTATCATCGGGGATAACGAGGGAATCTGTTGCTACTATTGGAAGGTGGACGAGTTGGGGCGGAAGGTCGAGTCTAGGCACGAGTACGAATGGCGCCGCGTACGTTCGGCCCCGGAATTCGTGGTCCGTTACGAATACGACGAACGGGGTAATCTCGCCCAGGAGAGTTACTACGGTACCGACGGTAAGCCGCAGGCGAAGGACGACGTCGGCGTCATCCGCTACAAATACGACGAGTACGGAGACCTTCGGGCGGAGGTTTATTACGGCGTGGACGGCGTAACGCGCGCGTCCTCGTACGGCGCGGCGGCTTACCGTTGGGACTACGACGAACGGGGTAACGAAATCGAGGCGTTCATTTACGGTTTGGACGAAGAGCCGGGTAGCAATCGACTTCATCTCCGTAGCGTCGCGCGTTGGGAATACGACGACGCCGGAAACGTAAACGAGGAGAGTTTTTACGACGGCGACGGTAATCTGCGGGAGGGCTCGCGGGGCGTTGCCTTTTACCTTTACGATTACGACGGATATGGGAACATGGTAGCGGAAAGATATTTCGGCGGAGACGGCCTGTTAAAAGAGGACGACTACGGCGTAGCCACTTACCGTTACGAGTACAATGAGTGGCTCGACGTAGTGGGGGAAAGCTATTACGACGCCGCGGGCCGTTTGGTGGACCCCGGATGGGGCGCCGCGATTATACGCGAGAAGTACGACGAGGACGGGAACTGTTTGGAGACAAGTTATTATGGCGTCGACGGCGAGCTGAGGGCGGGTGAGGACGTTAGCCATGCTATTAGGCGTTATAAATACGATGAGCGGGGGAAAAAGGTCGAAATGGGATATTACGACGCGGCCGGGCGGTTAACGGGGGCTATTTACGAAGGGGTCGCTTTGATTCGGACTAAATACGACGTGCGAGGGAACGAGGTCGAGAAGGCCTATTACGACGCTTATGGCGAGTTGGCGGGGGATAACTACGCCGTTGCTATTTACCGGTACAGGTACGACGACCGGGGGAAGGAAGTAGAGGAAAGCCGATACGGCCCCGATGGTGCGTTGACGGAAGCCCGGGGCGGCGTTGCCGTCATCCGCACGGAGTATGACGCTCGGGGTTTTAGTATAGAATACTCTTATTACGACGCCGAGCAGGAGCT
>DATKVX010000061.1 GCA_035529855.1 bacterium | reverse complement strand
TCGAAAATACGCGGTTGCCCTCGCCGACGTAGTAATCGTCGCTCTCGTCCACGAGGCGCGCCAGGCCGGAATACTTCTCGTACCGCAGCCGGTTGGGGCTTATCAAATCGATGCCTATCTCCCGGGCGAAGGGGACTACCTGGAGCATCTCCTCTTCGGTCTCGCCCATAAGGCCCACGATAAAATAGCCGTTGGTCAGCATCTTCGCCTCGCGCAGGACCGCGAACGCCTTCCGCACGTCCGCCGTCTTGAAGCCCTTGTCCAACTGCTTCAGGCTCTTGTCCTGGGCGGACTCCAGGCCGATCATCAGCAGGCGGAAGCCGGCGCGGTACATCTTCTCCAGAAGGGCGGGATGGTTCGCCACTGAGATCCGCGCGTTAGCGAGGAAGAACTTATCCAGCTTCGCCTCGATAATGAGGTCGCATATCTCGTCCACCCTCCCCACGTCGGCGAAGAAGTTGTCGTCGACGAACGCCACCACCCGGGCGTCTATCTCCCCCAGTTCCGCGAGCACCGACGCCGGCGAACGCGCCGACCAGTCGCGCTTTTGGCCCAGCGGGTTCATCTTGAACGAGCAGAACTTGCACTTGAACGGGCAGCCCTGCGAGCTCACGAGCGAGTCGAAGCTGTATCCCAGGCCGACCTTCTGGTAGCTGACCTTATATCGGTAGCGGCGTCTCCTCCGATTCGGATACAGCGTGTCCGAGACGGGGGCCAGCCGGCGGTTGGCGTTGTGGACGACGCGGCCGCCGTCGCGATAGGATAAACCATCGACGTTCGCCGGCGAGCCCGCCTGCACGAACTCCCGGAACGTCTCCTCGCCGTCGCCCCGCACGATGACGTCGACATTAGGACACCGCGCGAACAGCTCCTCCACGTTCTCGGTGGCGAACTTGCCGCCGACGACCGTCGTCGCGTCCGCCGGCAGCGAGCGGATGACCTCGCATACCGAGTCGTACTCGTAAGGCCAGTTCACGCTCACGCAGAACAGGTCCGCGCCCGCGCCCACGACCTTCTCGAACTCCTTCTCGTAGCGCAGGTCTATCACGCACGCGTCCTCGAGCAGGTCCTCTATCGCGGCGACGACGTACTCCAGCCCCAGCGGCGGGAAGAACTCGTACACCGGGACCTCGTAATAATAAGGGTATATGCCTACGACGTTCTTAAAGCGCATCGTCTTCCTCTCAAATACAACCGGGGCCGTACCGCTACGGGAGGACCTCCCCGTCCGCAAGGCGGATGCGGACCTCGCCGAACGCGTCGCCGCCCGTCGAGACCGCCAGGACTACCTCCCCCGCCTCCTCGTCAAGATAGTGCTTACCGCCCCACCACCGCGAGCTGATGGTGTGAGGGACCGCGGCCACCTCTTCGTCGGTCAAGAGGTCCTCCAGCGCGAAATTCTTTACGACGTCGCCTTCCGGGCCGTAGATGACGACGACGTTGGGGCCATAGCCGACCTTCCCCCAGTCGTCGGAGGTGACGACGTACTCGCCGGAATCCGCGACCAGCACCTGGTAGGGGGCGGTGGGGTTGAGGAGCTCGCGGGCCCATAGCTCCTGCGCGTCGCGCGCGGGGAAAGCCTGATACAGCGTGCCGCGGGCAGGGCTCGAGCCGTCGCCCGGGACGACGTGCAAAAAATATTCCTGGTTCGCGGAGTAGTAACTCTGCTCGGTGGGGGCCATCCATGAATCGGCCGCGGCGACGCCGGCCTGTAACGCCGCAAATGCGGCGATTATATTCAACGCCCTATATACGCGACACATCCCGAACCTCCTTCGGATAACGACCCCATAATTAACAGCGGCTCGAGCCGCGGTCAAGGCAATTTTTCGTTCGCGCTTTTAGGGGGAAATAAAAACCGGCCGGGAGGCCGGGCAAAGGCGGAGCGGCGCTACGCCTAGGCGTACTTCTTTAACAATCCCTCCCACTCCTCCTCGAATTTCGCCCGGAGGACGCTCTTTTCGGCCTCGGGTAAAAACGAGGCCTCGACGCCGTTCAGGCTCAACGTCTTTAAATCCTCCGGCGTGAAGGCCAGGTCCCGAAGCAGAACGAGATATTCGTCGCTGAGCGTGTTATGGAACATGGTGGGGTCGTCGGCGTTGACCGTCACTATAACGCCGCTTTCGAACAGCGACCTTATGGGGTGCGCCGCCGCCGAGGGGTAGACGCCGGTCTTCACGTTGCTCGTGACGCAGACCTCCAGCGGGATTCGGCGCTCTTTCAACAGCTCGAGCAGGGCCGGGTCCTCGCTCGCGCGGACGCCGTGGCCTATCCGCTCGACGTCCAGCTCGTCGATAACCGCCCGGACGGACTCCGGCCCCAGCGCCTCGCCCGCGTGAGCGGTGAGGCGAAAGCCGCGCTTCCCGGCCTCGGCGTAGAGCTCGGCGTAGGCCCGGGCCGGGGACTTCTGCTCGCTCCCGCCCAGGCCGACGCCGACGACGCCCCGGCCCAGGAACGGCGTCGCCTCCTCCAACCACCCCCACGCCGCCTCGACGGTGGCGCCCCACAGCAGGTCCAGGATCAGGCCGCAGCGGAGGCCGAAGTCCCGGCGGGCCCGCGCCGAGCCGGCGAGTACGGCCTCGGTGACGCCGGCCACCGTAAAGCCGCGGTCGCGGTAGTCGCCGGGGGAGTAGTGCATCTCGACGTACGGGACGTTCTGGGCGTGCAGGTCGGCCAGGACGTCGTACGTTATCCCGGCGAAGTCGTCCACCTCGGTGATGAACTTGTTCTTCCACACCCAGGTATCGAGAAAACCCTGAAAGTCCGGGTAGGCCAGGCGGCGGCGAAGGTCGTCGACTGTCCGGACGTCCGGCTCGGTCCCGGCGCGGCGGATGAACGCCAGCAGCGTCTCGAGCGGTATCGCCCCCTCCAGGTGGAGGTGGAGTTCCACCTTGGGGATTTTGCGCGCGAATTCCCGGAGTTCTTCTGCGGCGTTGGGGTTCATATTAGATTAAACGAAAACGCCGGCCGCGGGGCCGGCGCCCGATTGCTATCAACGTACATTTTTTAGCCTCCCCGAAACTACTATTATTTTGGCGAAAATTGTTTTTTGTAAACACCGAAATATTCTCTACTCCCGTGAAACCCAATCCAATCGCCTTTGGGGCTCCACGTAGGTTCCTGCGCCCACCATTTGCTTTCTCCCCGGGGCGTACCGACGAACTTCGTATCCCGGCCGGTAGCAGGGTCCATTAAATATATATCGTAGGCTTCGCCGACCTCTTTAACGAAAGCGAGCCGCTCTCCGAACGGGTGCCAAGCCGGGTCCATACCTTCCGTTACGAACTTCTTCTTTTTCTTGTCCTTAATATTTACCGCCCAAATTTCGAACCTTCGGCCCGGTAAACGCTTTGTGTAAAAAACGTTTTCGCTATCGGGGCTCCAGTCGGGGTCAGATACGTCGCCCGGCGACACTAGTTCTATCGTCTCTCCTCCCGCGGCAGGTACGATACAAATAATTTCGGCGTGCGTTACGAACTTAGTATAAGCTATGTACTTCCCGTCGGGCGACCACGCCGGGTCGCCGGCGTGCTGGTCCAAAAATAAGCTTGTCCGCCCGCCCAGGAACTCCACTTTATAAAGTTTTGTTTTATTCTCCGTCCATTCGTAACCCTCGTAAATAATCGTTTCGCCGTCCGGAGACCAATCCAAGTCGTAAACCTCCATCTTCGGCTCGGGTTTAATGTCCCCCTTATTTTTCCCGTAGGGGTCACAATAATATATATAAGGGCCAAAACCAACCGCAATAACGTTCTTGGAACTCCAAGACGGCTCGCCGCCTACGCCCAGCAAAACCGGAATGACGCCGTCGGCTTCGGGCTCTTCGTCACCACAACCCAAAAACAAAATTAAGCATAATGCGAAAAAGCCCCTTTTCACAGCGTCAATCCCTTTTGATAATTTTTAACACAAATAATTCTGGTTGTCAAGTATTTTTTAAATAAAATCAAATAAATCATATAAATAAATCTTATACGAGGTTTTATATAATATTATCTAGAGCTTTTTTACAATAAATTACGCTCAAAGGCCGCCCGCTCCAGCTCCTCGCGGAAGTCGGGGTGGGCGATTTTAATTAGCTCCCGGGCGCGCTGCTGAAGCGAGCGGCCGTGCAGCGACGCCACGCCGAACTCCGTCACGACGTAGTGCACGTCGGCGCGGTTGGTCACGACGCCGGCCCCCGGCTTGAGCTTGTCCACGACGCGCGAGACTTCGCCGCCCCTGGCGGTGGAGGGCAGCGCAATAATGGGTTTGCCGCCCTTGGAGTACGCCGCGCCGCGGATGAAGTCCACCTGGCCACCGAAGCCGGAGTAGATGCGGGTGCCGATGGAGTCCGCGCACACCTGGCCCGTGATGTCGACTTCGATGGCGGAATTCATCGCGACCTGCTTCTCGTTCTGGGCAATTACGAACGGGTCGTTGACGTAGTTCTGGGGGTGGAACTCGAATACCGGGTTGTTGTCGACGTACTCATTAAGGCGGCGGCTGCCCAGGACGAAGCCGGCGATGACCTTGCCGCGGTGCAGCGTCTTGCGCGCGTTGGTAACGATGCCGTTCTCGATGAGGTCAATTACGCCGTCGGAGAACATCTCGGTGTGGACGCCGAGGTCCTTGTGGCCGCCCAGCGACGCCAGCACCGCGTCGGGAATCTCGCCGATGCCCATCTGCATGGTGGAGCCGTCCTCGATGAGCTCCGCGACGTGCCGGCCTATCTTCATCGCCGTCTCGGACACTTGCCCCGCGCCGGGCATCTCCTTGAGCGGCTCGTCGACCTCGACGATGTGCGTCAGCTTGCGTACGTGGATGAACGAGTCGCCCAGCGCCCGCGGCACCCGGGGGTTTATCTGCGCTATAACGTAGCGGGCCTTCTCCGCGGCGGGCTTGGTTACGTCCACGCCGGCGCCGAAGGAGCAGAAGCCGTGTTCGTCCGGCGGCGAGAGGTTGCACAGGACGACGTCCACGTCGTAGAAACCATCGAGTATCAAGTTGCCTATTTCGTAAAGATAAATGGGTATATACTCGGCGCGGCCTTCGTTCACCGCCGCCCGGGCGTTGGGCCCGGTGAAATAGGCCATATGGCGGAAGTGGGGCGCCATCTCGGGGGCCATATACGGCGCCGGCCCGAAGGTCAGGAGGTGCCACACGCGCACGCCCTGAAGCTCCGGCGCCCGGGCCGTCATCGCCTCCACCAGCGTTATGGGCTCGGCGCAGCCGGGGTGGATGTGCACATTATCGCCCGATTTTATGACCTTGACCGCCTCGGCCGCGGTCGTGCGCTTATTCTTGTAATCTTCGAGCCAACTCATTACCATGGTCGTCGCTCCGCGAACCCCCGGGCCGTTAGTCGCCGATAATCCCTTCGATGGGCGTATACTCGAGGCTGAACAGGTCGCACAGGCGGGGATGGGTGCAGGCGCCTTCGAGGAAGTATATCCCTTTACGCAAACCCGGCTTCCGACGCGCGGCCTCCGCCACCCCCAACGCCGTCACTTCGGCCAAATATTCCTTGAGGTTGCTGTTGAACGCGTACGAGCAGGTGCGCGGCACCGCGGCGGCGATGTTGGGCACGCAGTAGTGGGTGACGCCGAACTTCTCGAACACCGGGTCGGCGTGGCTGGTGGGCCGGCTGGTCTCGACGCAGCCGCCCTGGTCGATGGCGATGTCCATCAGGACGGCGCCCGGCTTCATCGAACGGACCATCTCCTCGGTAACGAGCATGGGCGGCCTGTCGCCGTGGACGTAGGCCGCGGTAATGACGACGTCGGCGTACTCGCACGCCCGGCCTATATTGGGAGCTTCCGCCATATGGGTAATGACCGCCGGCACTACGGCCTCCGCCCGTCTTAAATTGGCGACCGAGCGGTCGAAGAGGTGGGTCTGAACGCCCAGCGCCGCGAAGGACTTCGCCGCCATCGTCCCCACGTTGCCGGCGCCCACGATGGCCACGGCCACCGGCGGGATGCCGGGGAGATTGGCGAGCGCGACGCCGCGCCCCCCCTCGTAGTGGGAGAGGTAGCGGCCGGCGATGCTGGGCGCCATATGGCCCACCAGCTCCGATATTATCTTCATCACCGGGAACTCGCCGCGGTCGTCCTCCAATATCTCGTAGCCGACGGCCACGACCTTCTTGTCCAACGTCGCCCGCACGGCCTCGTCCACCTGGGCGCCGAGTTGAATGGCGCTGAAGACGACGGCGCCCTCGTTCATCAGCGCGATTTCGTCGACGTTGGGCGGGTGCACCTTAGCGACGACTTCCGCTCGGCCGTAGACCTCCTGCGGCGAGAAGACGACCGTCGCGCCGGCCTTCTCGTACTCCTCGTCCGCGAAGCCGGCATCGGCGCCCGCCTCCGTCTCGACGAAGACGTGGTGGCCTGCGCACGTAAGCGCGTACGCGCCCATAGGCGTCACCGCTACGCGCGTCTCGGCCGACGTTTGTTCTTTGGGGATTCCGACGTCCATAGCGACTCCTCCCGGGCCTCTCGCGGCCTGCGTGCCGGGTATCTCCTACGCCCTTTATAATATTTAAAGCATAAACGGTCAACCTAAATTTCGGTCCCGCCGGCGAGGCGGGAAATTTAACGTTCGCGCAAAAAAGAGCGGACTTTGTGTAGGATTTCACTTGACACCCGGCGCCGTATATTTTAGATTTACCGAGCGTTCCGGCCCGGCCGGGGCGCAGGCCGACGCGACGGCCTAGAGTTCGCGCCTGCCCTTTCTACCGGCTCCTTGCCCGAGCGGACCGCCGCTCGCTTAGGCCCATACCCCGTAATGGGGCGTGGGCCTTTTTGTCCCGCCTGCCGAAAGTTGCTAACGATGACCATCAATAAAACAGACCCCGGCTTCAAGTACGACGTCGCCGCGGAGCCCGGCGGCGAGGCCATAAAGTACTGCTTCGCCTGCGGCACCTGCACCGCGGCCTGTCCCGTCCGCGCCATCGACGAGCGCTACAACCCCCGCAAGATAATCCGGATGATCCTCTTGGGGCTCCGCGAGCGCGTCCTCTCGAGCGACTTCATCTGGCTGTGCTCCACCTGCTACTCCTGCGAGGAGCGCTGCCCGCAGGGGGTATCCTTCGCCGAGATAATCACCGCGGTGAAAAATATCGCCGCCCGGGAGGGCAAGCTGCACCCGGCGTACGTGACCCAGCTCGACCTTCTCAAGCAGTTCGGCCGCCTCTACGAGTTGGAGGAGTTCGACAACAAGAAGCGCGCCAAGATGGGCCTGGCCGAGCTCAAGACCACCTGCG
This sequence comes from bacterium, assembly GCA_035529855.1. NCBI lineage: Bacteria > bacterium. The sequence continues at coordinate 6,648 of DATKVX010000061.1, read as the reverse complement.
ACGAAGTGGGCAAGCTGCTGGAAGAATCGTAACCTTTTATCTATGGAAAACAAGTACGCGCTATTCCTCGGCTGCACCATCCCGCTGCGAGGCCGCCAATACGAGAAGTCGGCCGTCGAGGTCGCACGGCTTTTCGGCGCCGAGCTCGAGCCTCAGCAGGATTTCGCCTGCTGCGGCTTCCCCATCAAATCCGCCACGCGCGAGGGGACGCTCTTGTTGGCCGCGCGCAACCTGGCCGTCGCCGAGGAGGCCGGCCTGGAGGTCCTCGCGCTCTGCTCGAGCTGCGCGTCGGTCCTGGCCGAGGTCGCGGAAGAACTGGCCGAGGACGACGGCCTCCGCTCGCGCGTCAACGAGAAGCTCGCGAAGGTTAACCGTAAGGTCGAGAAGCCGCCGCGGGTCCGCCACTTCGCGCGGTGGCTCTATGAGGAGGTCGGCCCGGAGGCCATTAAGGAGAAAGTGGTCGCGCCCCTCGGCGACTTCCGCTTCGCCGTCCACTACGGCTGCCACTACCTCAAGCCCTCCTGGGCCTTCCACGACGCCGAGGACCCGGAGGCGCCACATTCGATAGGCGACCTGTTACGGGCGACGGGCGCCGCGGTCGTCGACTACGCCGAATACAAGAAGTGCTGCGGCGGCGCGCTGTTGGGCATCGACGCGGAGCTGTCGCTCGCCATCGCCGGCGAGAAGCTGACGCGCGTCAAGGCCGCCGGCCCGGACGCCGTCGTCCTGGTGTGCCCGTTCTGCGCGGTGATGTACGACGACAACCAGAAAAAAATAGCGGCGCAGCTCGAGCAAAAGCTCGAGCTCCCGGTGCTGTTCCTGCCGCAGGTGCTGGGGCTGGCGCTGGGCCTCTCGAGCAAGGACGTCGGCCTGAAATTGGCGAAAAATAAATGTGAGAAGCTGCTCGCGGCGTTCGCGGGGGAATAGATGCCAATACCGGGTTTCGAAAACGCCGTTATCGAACCCGCTAAGTTACGCGACTACGTACTATCTGAAGAACATCCCATCGGTAGGTATAAGGCAGCGGTATTTAAAAAGCTGGGTTATACGAGGGAAAATTGGAGAGATTTGGACGAAGACATACGCCAACAAATACTAACGGGGCAATTCGAACAAGTCGAAACGACCCCGTTCGGAAAAAAATACGTCATCACAGGGATTTTATCGGGACCATCCGGGGACGCGGCGCCCGTAGTAACTGTCTGGATCGTGAAACGCGGCGAGGAAATACCGACGTTCGTTACCATATATCCGCTTAGGGGGTTATATGACATTTAAATTACTAGAGCCCGTAGTTCTGGTTAAAGATAAACCTGATTTCGGCCTCAAAACCGGAGACTTGGGGACCGTAGTCGAAATTTACGACGACCGCGCCGTGGAAGTCGAATTCGTAAAAACTTCCGGGGAAACTCTCGCCGTCGTGACGCTCTCAGCCGACGACGTTCGGGCGGGCGAACGCGACGACGTGCTGGCGGTAAGGTCGTCGAAAACAGCTACTACGTAATCCGACTACAGATGGCTAACGGTAAAAAATGTAACGACGTCGTGGGCGCCGCGATGGTGGTGGGCGGCGGCGTGGCCGACCCGGTGGCTTAGGAACGCTGTAAACGCGAGGAGGTATAAATATGGACGCCCTTGAGCGCATATCGGTGGACCCCAACGTATGCCACGGAAAGGCGTGCATCAAAGGGACGCGGATTATGGTTTCGGTTATTCTCGATAACCTCGCGGCCGGGTTGACGCCGGAAGATATAATAAAAAGTTATCCGACCATTACGAGAGAGGATATACAAGCGGCCGTGGCGTACGCCGCCGAACTCGCCAAAGAACGGTCCGTCCCGATAGGAAATTAGAATTTGACCCGGTTGAAATTAGACGAAAACCTGCCGGTGGAATTGGCGGAGTTATTTACGGCCGCGGGGCATCCCGCCGAAACGGTAATCGGGGAAGGGTTGGGTGGAAAGGCGGACGAAGAGGTATTTTCGCTTTGCCGGGCCGAGGGCTTAGTTTTAGTCACGTTGGACTTGTCGTTTGCCGATATAAGGGAACACCCGCCGGGCACTCACGCCGGGATAATAGTGCTCCGCTACGCAAAGCAAGATAAAAATTACGTTATGAATAACGTCCGAGGATTTATACCGCGTTTGGATAAAGAACCCCCCGCCGGCGAAATCTGGATCGTAGAGGAAGCTCGCATCCGCATCCGCGGCGAGGAATAATGGTTAACACCTCATCCAAAACCCCTTGTAACGTCATAGGCGCCGCGATGGTGGTGGGCGGCGGCGTCGCCGGCATCCAGGCCGCGCTCGACCTGGCCAACGCCGGCGTCAAGGTATACCTCGTCGAGAAGGGCGCCGCCATCGGCGGGACCATGGCCCAGCTCGACAAGACCTTCCCCACCAACGACTGCTCGATGTGCATCCTGGCGCCCAAGCTGGTCGAGGCCGGCCGCCACGAGAACGTCGAGATACTAACGCTGGCCGAACTCGAGAAGCTGGAGGGCGAGGCCGGCAACTTCACCGCCCACGTCCGCCGCCACCCCCGCTACGTCGACCTCGACGCCTGCACCGGCTGCACGGATTGCGCCGGCGTCTGCCCGGTCCAGTACCCGGACGAGTACGAGGTGGGCCTGGTCCAGCGGCGCGCCATTTACCGGCCGTACGCGCAGGCCATCCCCAACTGCTACGCCATCACGAAGCGCGGCAAGGCCCCTTGCCGGAACGCCTGCCCCATCGACCAGGCGGCGCAGGGCTACGTCGCCCTCATCGCCGAGGGCAAGTTCAAGGAAGCCCTCGCGCTGATAAGGAAGCAGAACCCGCTGCCGGGCGTCTGCGGCCGCGTCTGCCACCACCCCTGCGAGGAGGAGTGCCTCCGCGGCGAGGTGGACGCGGCGGTCTCCATCCGCGCGCTCAAGCGCTTCGCCGCCGACTGGGAGGCCGCCCACGAGCCGGATTACTCGTACGTCGATGACTACGAGATAGCGAAGAAGGGCGAGCGCGTCGCCGTCGTCGGCGCGGGGCCCGCGGGCCTCAACTGCGCCCACGACCTCGCCTTCGCCGGCTACGAGGTCCACGTCTTCGAGGCGCTGCCGTTCGCCGGCGGCATGCTGCGCGTCGGCATCCCGAGCTACCGCCTCCCCCGCGACGTGCTGGACCGCGACGTCGGCTTCCTCGCGAAACTCGGCGTCCAGTTCCACTACGACGCCGAGCTGGGCAAGGCCTTCACGCTGGACGATTTGCTCGAGGACGGCTACAAGGCCGCGTTCGTCGGCGTCGGCGCCCACGAGAGCCTGAAGCTCCGCTGCGCCGGCGAGGAGCTGGAAGGCGTCGTCGGCGCCGTCGAGTTCCTGCGCGAGTTCAACCAGGAAGGCAAAGTTTGGGTCGGGAAGAACGTCGCGGTCGTAGGCGGCGGCAACGCCGCCATAGACGCCGCGCGGACGACCCGCCGCCTCGGCGCCGACGTCACCATCTTCTACCGCCGGACGCGGAAGGAAATGCCCGCCGACGAACTCGAGGTCGAGGAGGCGCTGCGCGAGGGCGTGGGCCTCGAGCTGCTGACGGCGCCCGACGAAATCCTGGGCAAAGAAGGCCGCGTCGTCGGCATGCGCCTCCAGCGGATGGAGCTGGGCGAACCGGACGAGAGCGGCCGGCGCCGCCCGGTCCCCGTCGAGGGCGACACCTACGACGTCGAACTCGACATGGTTATCCCGGCCATCAGCCAGGCCCCGGTCGTGGAGCACCTCGACGCCGACGAGGCGATATGCCTCACCAAGTGGCGTACCGTCGAGGTCGACGAGAATACCGGCATGACGGGCCGCGCGGGCGTCTTCGCCGGCGGCGACGCCGTCACGGGCCCGGGCATGGTCACCGAGGCCATGGCGCAGGGGCGCCGCGCCGCCCGCGGCATAATCGACTACCTGAACGGCGGCGAGTATCCGGTCCTCGAGCCGTCGGCCCTCCCGGTGGTCGAATCCGACGACGTTCCCAAGGACGAGGCCGCGCCGACGCCTCGAGCCGAGATGGCCGAGGTCCCCCCCGCGAAACGCGCGGGCAACTTCGACGAGGTGGAGCTGGGCCTGACGGAGGAGCAGGCCGTCGCCGAGGCGAAGCGCTGCTTGAGCTGCGGCCTGTGCTCCGAGTGCCTGGAGTGCGTCGCCGCCTGCAAGCCCGAGGCCATCCGCCACTTCGACGTCGAGAGGGTAGAAGATGTCCCGGTCGGCGCGGTGGTCCTGGCGCCCGGCTTCGAGGAGTTCGACGCCGCGCTCAAGAGCGAGTACGGCTACGGCCGCCTCCCCGACGTCGTTACCTCCATCGAGTTCGAGCGGCTGCTCTCGGCCTCCGGGCCCTTCGGCGGCCACCTCCAGCGCCAAAGCGACGGCGCGGACCCGGTCAAGGTCGCGTGGCTGCAGTGCGTCGGCTCGCGGGACACCACCGTAGGCCGCGGCTACTGCTCGTCGGTGTGCTGCATGTACGCGACGAAGCAGGCCGTCATCGCCCGGGAGCACGACGCCGACGTCGAGCCCACGATCTTCTTCATGGACATGCGCTCCTTCGGCAAGGAGTTCGACCGCTATATCGACCGCGCCGAGAGCGAGTACGGCGTCCGCTTCGTCCGCTCGCGCGTCGACAGCGTCGAGCGCGAGAACGGCAAGCTCGTCTTGAAATATGAGGACGGGGCCGGCGCCTTCTCCCGCGAGGAGTTCGACCTGGTCGTCCTCTCGGTGGGCCTGACGGTCGACGCCGACACCAAGGCCATGCTCGAGCGGCTTGGCCTGGAGACGGACAAGTACGACTTCGTGGCCTCGCCGCCCTTCCGGCCTACGGATACGTCCCGAGCGGGCGTCTTCGCCGCCGGCGCCGTCGCCGGCCCCAAGGATATCCCGGAGTCGGTGACGCAGGCCTCGGCGGCCGCGGCGCAGGCCTCGGCTGTCGTAGCGCCGGCCCGTTGGACCGAGACGACGGAGGCCTCCTTCCCGGCCGAGCGGGACATCAGGGGCGAGCCGCCGCGCGTGGGCGTCTTCGTCTGCCACTGCGGCATCAACATCGGCGGCGTCGTGGACGTGCCGTCGGTGGTGGAGTACGCCGAGACGCTGCCCTGGGTCGCATACGCCGAGCGCAACCTCTTCACCTGCTCGGAGGATACGCAGAAGCTCATCGCCGAGAAGATCGACGAGCACGGCCTCAACCGCGTCGTCGTCGCCTCCTGCACACCGCGCACCCACGAGCCGCTCTTCCGCGCCACGCTGCGCGAGTCCGGCCTGAACCCCTACCTCTTCGAGATGGCCAACATCCGCGAGCAATGCTCGTGGGTCCACATGAAGCAACCGGCGGAGGCCACGGCCAAGGCCAAGGAGCTGGTGCGGATGGCCGTCGCCCGGGCGGTCAACCTCACGCCGCTGACCGACATCGAGTTGCCGGTAACGCAGACGGCTCTCGTCGTGGGCGGCGGCGCCGCCGGGATGACCGCGGCCCTCGGCCTCGCCGACCAGGGCTTCGAGACGTACCTGGTGGAGAAGGAACCCGAGCTCGGCGGCCACCTCCATCACATCAAGTACTTGCCGGGCGGCGTCGAGGTCGGGCCGTTCCTCGACGAGCTGACCGCGAAAGTCAAAGGCCACGGCGAGATAAAACTTTTCACCGGCGCCACCCTTAAGTCGGTATCGGGCTTCGTCGGCAGCTACGTCTCGGTCGTCGAGGATAAGCAGGGCGAACACGAGCTCGATCACGGCGTCGTAGTCGTCGCGACGGGCGCGCGGATGGCCGAGCACGACGAGTTCGGCTACGCCTCGAGCGAACGGGTCGTATCGCAGCGCGACCTGGAGGAGGCGCTGGCCGCGGGCAAGGTCCCGCACGACGCCTCGAGCGTCGTCATGGTCCAGTGCGTCGGCTCGCGCGACGACGAGCACCCCTACTGCTCGCGGATTTGCTGCATCGAGGCCGTCAAGAACGCCCTTAAATTAAAAGAGCTCAAGCCGGAAGCGAACGTATACATATTATATCGGGACATGAGGACGTACGGCGAGGCCGAGGACTTCTACCGCGAGGCCCGCGAGCGCGGGATCTTCTTCGCGCGCTTCGAGCCGGACAACAAACCGGCCGTCACGCCCGGCGCGAATAAAGTTAAAGTAAAGTGGTACGATATCATACTGGGCGAAGATGTCGAGATCGACGTCGAACTCGTCGCGCTGGCGCAGGGGACGTGGCCCGACGCCGCGGCCAACAAGGAGCTGGCCGAGATGCTCAAGGTCCCGCTGACGGCGGACGGCTTCTTCCTCGAGGCGCATATGAAGCTCAGGCCGGTCGACTTCGCGACGGAGGGCGTCTTCGTCTGCGGCCTGGCGCACAACCCCAAGACGATAGCGGAGTCGGTGGCTCAGGCGCAGGCCGCCGCCGCCCGGGCGGCGACGATTCTCGCCAAGCCGACGATAAAGGCGGAAGGGCGCGTCGCCGTCGTGAACGAGCGGCGCTGCATCGCCTGCGGGACGTGCGGGGGCGTGTGCCCCTACGGCGCTATCGAAGTAAATAAGGAGAAGATGTTGGCGGAGGTCAACGCCGGCCTGTGCAAAGGCTGCGGCTCGTGCGCCGCGGCCTGCTGGTCCGCCGCGGTGGACATCGCCGGCGTAACTAATGAACAGCTGCTCGACGCCAT
>DATKVX010000060.1 GCA_035529855.1 bacterium | reverse complement strand
GCTGGCGCTGGACCCGGTGTGCCCGGGCGAACCTATTCCCGAATGGCGAGGGCGGACCTCATTCGTCCCGCCCATCCTGGAGGAAGAGCGCCCCTCTCCCGAGAACCGCGTCGTAATAACCTGCGGCCCACCGATAATGATTAAGTTGGTCGCGAAGTGCCTGCTCGAAAAACTGGGATACGCGCCGGGTCAAATTTGGACGACGCTGGAGATGAGAATGAAGTGCGGCCTCGGTAAATGCGGCCGCTGCAATATCGGCTCGACGTACGTCTGCAAAGACGGGCCGGTTTTCAACTACGAACAGATTCTTTCCTTTCCCCAAGAATTTTAAACATCTGGTCCAACGGAATTATAAAGGCCGCGCCGCGGCCTTTTTTGCTACCGTTCCCCGCGTCTTGTTATATAATGGCTCGTGCGACCTAAAATGAAGTCGCTGGTTATATTACTGGCAGCCGCGGTGACGACGCCGGCCGCCGCCGTCGCGGCGGGCGAAGACGAGGCCATCGCGATCGTCAAGAGCTGGCGCGGCGAGGCGTACTTTATGAGTATCGGCCGGGCGGTGGACGGGTTACTTATGGGGTTCGAAGCGGAGGGCCACGCCGTCCAACCCATCGCCTGGGACGCGACCGAAACCCTCCCCGGCCACTACGACGTCCGCTACTCGTTTCTGCTCGACGCCGCGAACGCCGAGATGATATTCCTGCTCGATAAAGGCGAGGGCCGCGTTTCGCCGGCCAACGATATGGCTCGAGCCGCGGTAATGCTCGCGACCTCCGTCAATATCGGCGAAGCGCCGGCCCCGCCCGCCAAAGTACAACCGGGCGGCCGAAGGACCGCGGCCGAGATCCAAAACGAAATTGAAATCAAACAGCGGGAGCTAGAGGAGATTTACGAGAACTACCTCAACGTTTACCCGAACGCGGCCGGCAAACTCAAAGTCCGGTTCACCATCCTGGCCTCGGGGAGCGTCGCCGGCGTCGAAGTCGTCGAATCGACGATCAACCTGGAAGCGCTCGCAATCGCCCTGACGCGCGCCGTAAACAGGTGGATATTCACGCCCGCCGCGAACGACGTTACGCTCACATACCCCTTCATCTTCTACAGTAGGAAATAACGATAACCCGGTACCGGACCGAACGGAGACGGGTTTTAAAATACCCGCCGTACGATTAGAATGAAACCTTTTTACGCTTGCATCGTAATTGCGACCGCCGTACTCATCCCGCCGGCGCCGGGTTTCGCTTACGCCGGCGAGGGGGGCCGCGACCCGGCGGAAATAGCCTCGGTAATCGAACGGCATAAAGCGGAGATAGCGACGATTTACGATACGTACCTCGACGCCGGCCTGGCTATTGAAGGGACCGTCGTCGTGAAGTTCACCGTCGCGAGCACGGGGGCGGTAACGGCCAGCGAGGTCGCGGAGGCCACTACGGACTGCAAGCTTTTCGAAGAGGCGGTCGCCGCGGCGGTCGCGAAGTGGGACTTCGGCCCGGGCGCCGGCGACGCCATAACCGTGCGCTATCCCTTTACGTTCACGATTCCCGAAAAACCGGGAAAGTGACGGCGTTCACGAAACTTCCTCAAACGACCGTAGTCTAATGATTTATGGGCTAGTAAAATAAAAAGCCTGCGATTATCCGCTTGACTTACGTAGGGACCGGGTGTAGAATTTTTTCGTAATTTAACGCTAGGAGAGGACGCCAAGGGAGGCGGACATGCAAAAGAGAATACCGACGACGGCAGTAGTACTGCTCTTTATCGCCGGCGCGAGTTGGGCCGCGAGCGCGAAGTACGGCGACGCGGCCTTCTACATTGACGGCGAAAATAACGACATCCACGACGCGGGGTTGTACCACTTAAAATTGAACGACAGGTTATGGGTCGGGAACGGCGGACTAGGAAGCGGTAATTACCCGGGGAAGAGCGGCGTCGCAACCTTATATGCCGGAAGGTTCTGGGTAGGTACGAACGCCTGGGGAAAGCCGCGCGTCAGCGGCGACTTTGCGCCTTATAGGGCCGAATGGCACAAGATGCTCGGCCTCTTGTGGAGCGACGGCTCGAGCTGGAACCAAAGGCCGACGTACGTTACGAAACGCGGCGCCCTCGACTCGTACCTAAAAGCCGACGACCGCGACGCGAAGGAAGAAGGGCCCATCGGCCTGGTAGTCGAACAGCACGGCATGCAGTGGTCCGACACCACGAACGACGACTACATCATATTCCAGACCTACGTCCTAAACAAATCAGGCCGCACCCTAACCGACGAATTTATTTGCCTCTACTACGACTTCGACATCGGCGGCTCGACGTCGTATGACGACGACTACGTTCGCATCGACTACGGCCGGAAGATGCCGTACATGCACGATGACGAACCAAAACACCCGTACGTAGGGCTCCGCATCCTCGAAGGAAAACCGCATACCTTAGGCGTTCCCAACATCATGGAAGACCCCGATACCGACGCCAAGAAGTGGGCGTTAATGACCTCGGGAAAATGGATCGAACAGAAAGAGCCGTACGACTGGCGGGTGTGTTTGTCGAGCGGCCCGCACGTCTGCGCCAACAACGAGAAGCTACGGTTCGCGTTCGCGGTGGTAGCGGGCGCGAACCTGTCGGAGCTGCAGGCCAACGCCGACGCCGCGTATAACAAATATTGGGAAATCTACACCGGCGTGGAAACGTTTTGGGCCCGGGCGCTGCCCGGCGCGGTCGAGCTGAGCTGGGAGCCCAATATCAACTACGCCGGCTTCAACTTATACCGAGCCGAGGCGACCGGCCCCACAACCGAAGTCAAGGTCAATAACCGCTTAATCACGGGAAGGAAACCGTTCAGGTACGTCGATTCGACCGTCGCGGCCGATACGACGTACGATTATACCCTCGAGGCCGTGACGTTGAACGGCGGCAAGGAACGGTACGGGCCGGTAAGAGTTAAGGCCGAGGGGAAAACCAAGCCGTTATCCTTCCGCTTAGCCCAGAACTTCCCCAACCCGGCGCGCACGACGACGACCATAGCGTTTACGCTCGCCGAGGCCGGCGACGTAACGTTGGAAGTATTCGACCTGAGCGGCCGAAAAGTCGCCACCGTGGCGGAGGGGCACCGTCCCGCCGGCGAAAACGAGGCCGTACTCGATACCGGTAACCTAGCCGCGGGGGTTTACGTTTACCGCCTGCGAGCCGCCGACGCCGTCGCGACCAAGCGGTTGGCGGTCGTTAAATAGGGATGCCAAAGGAAGTATCGCGGCGCCGGCTTAAGCGGCCGGCGCCGCGGAAGGTTTTGTACACTAAGGAGGGGATGTCTGATGAAGAGGATAATAATCCTCGCGTTCGCCACGGCGCTGGCGGCCCAGCCGGCCTTAGGCGGGTTGGGCGATATAGTAAGCTCTTTCCGAGCTCCTTCGAGAGAACTACGGGGCTTGGCGCGCTCCGATACTTACCTCTACGCCTTATGTTACACCTCCCCCAACGTTATTTATCGTTTCAACCCGGATACCGGTATGATTCGGGGCGTATGGGATACGCCACGGCCCGAATATAACCGCGGCCTCGCCTTCTCCTGGGGCGGCCACCTTTGGATCGGCTGCTTCCAAAACGACACCGTATACGATTGTAACCACTTAACGGGTTCGCTAAACACCTCCTGGTCCGTGGGTCACGACCCTTACGGCCTCGCGCCGCAATGCACGGGCGACGGCGGCCGCGGAACGACGGCCTTGTTCTCTTCCGACAGCCTACCCGCTTATATCTGGCGCCACAGACTGAGTAACGGAAGTATACTCTCGTCCTTCCGATGTGGCGCGCTCAGATGGGATATCGCGTACGACCATCGCAACCAGCTAATATGGGCTCCTTCCTACGGCAGCATATACGGGTTCAGAGTCAACGGGTCGGCTCCGGTCGCCTCTTTCGCCGCACCTGCTACGGAAGCCACGGGGATGGCTTACCACGGTCAATACCTCTTTATCGGCTGTACGAATGGTTACATCTACCGCGTTCACTGTCCTGGTACCGTAAGCGTATCCCCAGCTTCCTTCGGAAAAATCAAGGCCCTTCAAAGGTAATTGCATAGTCGCGTTATAAAGGGAGGCGGACATGCAAAAGAGAATAACGAAAACGGCGGTAGTACTGCTCTTTATCGCCGGCGCGAGTTGGGCCGCGAGCACGAAGTACGGCGACGCGGCCTCCTACATCGACGGCGAAAATAGCGGCGTCCACAACGACGGCTTGCTCTGGCTCAAGGTTTGGAACCGCGGATACGTCGGCGACCTGAAGGGCACCGGCATCTATCCCGCGCCGAACGGCCCCGTTAACATTTATCGGGGTGAATTCTGGGTCGGCACGAAGTTCGAAGGTGCGCCGGAAAGCTTAGCGTACCGCGTGATTACACCTGCCCGCGGGTGGCGCGGCCTCACGCCCGTGATTATGTCCGAAGACCCCGAGTGGGCGCAAGTCCCCTCGTATATCAAACGCGAAGGCACCCTCGATTCGTACTACCGGATGGACGACGGCGACGCCGGCGAAAGCGGCCCCGTACCCGTAACGTGCGACGTACACGCCGCAAGTTGGTGTCTCGACGACTACGACGACTTCGTCGCTTTTCGCTACCACCTTAAAAACGAATCCCCGCAAAAGCTCGAAAATACCTATGTCGCGCTCGCGTACGACTTCGACATAGGCGGCTCGTTCTGTTATATCGACGACTACGTCGGCTTCGACGACGAGCGAAAGATGCCTTATATGTACGACGGCGCCCCCGGCCATCCATATTTGGGCCTGGTATGCGTCGAAGGTACCGTCCGCGGTGCGCACTCGTGGGATATCATGAACGACCCGGAGAACGACCGATACCTGTACGCTTATATGCAAGACCCGAGCTTCGATTGCGAACAAACCAAACCGTACGACTGGCGCGTGATGCTTAGCACCGGCCCGTACGAGATCCCCTCCGGCCTGACCGAAATTGTAACGTTCGCGGTAGTAGCGGGAGCCGACCTCGAGGCGCTACGCGAGAACGCCGATACGGCGCTGGCGATACTTAAACCCGGGCCGCTAACCAAACGGTTCGTACCTTCCGCGTTTAACCTCAGCCAAAACCGGCCTAACCCGGTAACGAGTTGCACTAAAATAAGGTTCGCCTGCCGGCTTTCTGCGAAGGTGAAACTCGCCGTCTACGACCTCGCGGGCCGCCGCGTCGCGATGCTGGCCGATAGAATTTACCAACCCGGAACGTACGAAGTGGAGTGGCGCCCCGGGGAAGCAGCGCCGGGCGTTTACCTCTATACGATGGAAGCGGCCGGCGAGAGGCTCGTACGAACGATGGTGGTCGCACCCTAGCGCGAAGCACACCCCATGACCCGCCCGCCAAACGGGCGGGTTTTTCTTTGCTAACCTGCGCCGGGGATGTTATATTGGATTAGAATGTCGCGGCCTAATCCTTTGCCGCTAATAATCGCCGTACCGGCCGAATTATTCCAATTAAAGTAGATTATAAAGGCGAATAACCTAACGGCCTTATATTAAACGCGTAACCAGCGTCGCTACTGTAGTTGCCGAGGGATAAACTATGAATATCTGGCAGGCGCGTAAAGAGATAGTGGAAATAGGCCGCCGGTGCTACGAACGCGGGTTCGTCGCCGCGGCGGACGGCAATATGAGTTGCCGCGTAAGCGGCGACCTCATAGCCGCGACGCCGGCGGGGCTCTGCAAAGGGATGCTCGCGGCCGACGACATAGTCGTCCTGGACGCCGCGGGCCGGCGCGTCGAAGGCCGCCGCGAGGCCTCGAGCGAAATCCTTCTCCACCTCGAAATATATAAAGAGCGTCCCGACGTCGGCGGCGTCGTCCACGCCCACCCGCCGACGGCGACCGGCTTCGCCGTCGCGCGTATGCCGCTGGCGGAGTGCGTACTGCCCGAAGTCATAACGACGCTCGGAAACGTACCCTTGGCGCCGTACGCGACGCCTTCGACCGCCGAGGTCCCGGAGAGCATCCGACCCAAGCTCCGCGACTACAACGCGTTCCTCCTCGCCAACCACGGCACCGTGACGCTCGGCGCGACGCTGCTGGAGGCTTACTTCACGCTCGAGAAGGTGGAGCAATTCGCCCGCGTCATGTTGGTCGCCCGGCAGCTCGGCCGCGTCTCCGTGCTCACCGCCGAGGACGTAAAAAAGCTTACGACCATCGCCCCCGGCAAAGCCCCGCTAAACATACCTTGCGATACGTGCGACGTCCCCGACGGCGAACCCGCGGCGTGCGAAGACGAAGCGCTGGTCCGCGACGCCGTCCGCCGGGTCCTCGAGCGCCTGCGAGACCAAAAGGACTAACGACCGCCGGACGTCGCCCGGCTCGAGCCGTTAAACGAACGCCCCGCGCGACGCGTCAAACCTTCGACACGGTATCGTTCAACTCGAGTTGAGGTAGTTATTATGCTACAAAAGCTATGTAGCACCGCGGTAACGTTAGCGGCGGCGTCGTTACTGTTGGCCGCCGTCGCCGGCGCCGACGGCATAATTATACCGTACCCCTACCCCTTCCCGCCCTGGCCTAAGCCCCAGCCGCCTCAAGAACGCTACAGCCTCGACATTAAATATCACCACGTCGAGACGGTCATCGACGACCAGGTCGCGACCACCCACGTCGACGAGTTGTTTAAAAACCCCTACAACTTCGACGTCGAGGGCGTGTATATCTTCCCGCTGCCGAAGGGCGCGGCCGTCGACCGCTTTTCGCTCAAAGTGGACGGTAAACCGGTAGAGGGGACGATGCTCGAAGCCGACGAGGCCGCGGCCGAATATCGCAAACTGGTCAACCGGAATAAGGACCCGGCGCTGTTGGAGTATATGGGCCGCGGCGCCGTCAAAGCGCGCATTTACCCCATTCCGGCGAAAGGCGAGAAGCGCGTCGAAATTACGTACTCCGAGCTCCTGCCCTACGACGGCGGCCTGACCAAGTTCGTATATCCCCTCGACACCGAACGCTTCAGCCGCGAGCCTATAGAAGACGTCGGCGTCGAAGTGAGCATAAAGGCCGCCGGCCCCGTCGAGAGCGTATTCTCGCCCTCGCATAAAATCCAGCTCGAGCGTAAAAGCCCGACCACGGCCGAGGTAAAGTACCACGTTAAAAACGTAAAACCCGCCGAAGACTTGATCCTGTACTACCGCGTAGGCGGCGCCGAAATGGGAGCGAGCGTCCTCGCGCACAAAGAGGGCGGCGAAGACGGGTTCGCCATCCTCATCATCACGCCGCCGGCGGTGACGCGGGCCGCGCCCGAGCCCAAAGAGCTCATCTTCGTTCTGGATATATCGGGCTCGATGGCGGGCGAAAAAATCGAACAGGTCAAAGAGGCGGTTAAGTATTGCCTAAACCAACTGGCGCTGGCCGACCGCTTTAACATCGTACCGTTCAACGAGCAGCCGACGCTGTTCCGCGACAAGGCGGTCGGCGCGAGCGCGGCTAATGTATCGGCGGCCCTCGACTTCGTCGATAAGTTAACGGCCGGCGGCGGCACGAATATCGACGGCGCGTTGGCGAAGGGCCTGGCGTCTACCTCCACCGAGCCGGTCGGGCCCACGATGGTGGTCTTCCTCACCGACGGCAAGCCGACGGTAGGCGAGCGGAACGTAGCCGACATCGTCGCCAACGCCGTCGCCGCTAATGGAAACGTGGACGGCCGCCTGTTCTCGTTCGGCGTCGGTTATAACGTTAAGGCCGAACTCCTCGACGGCCTATCCCGGAAAAACGGCGGTACGGCTCAATACGTAGAACCGGGCGAAGACATCGAGCTGGCCGTAACGTCTTTCTACGACAAGATCTCGAAGCCGATTCTTACCGACGTGGCGCTCACCTGGGAAAAGGTCGGATTTTACGACTCATACCCGCCGTCGGTGCCGGATATCTTCGCCGGGACGCAGCTCACCGTCCTCGGACGGTACAAAGGCGAACTGGCCGACGGCGTCCTGACCGTCTCGGGCGAACGCGCCGGCAAGCGGGAGTCGTACCGCTACGACCTCGGCGCCGTCGCCGGCGAGAGCCGCGACAATAAATATATCCCTGCGCTGTGGGCCACGCGCAAGATAGGTTTCCTGCTGGAGCAGATAAAGCTGGAGGGCGAAGACAAGGAATTGATCGACGCCATCGTCAAGCTCTCCAAACGCTACGGCGTTCCGACGCCTTACACGTCGTACCTGGTGGAGGAAACGGGGCCGGCCGTCAAGCATCCCGCGCCCGGGGTGTGGGGCGGCCTCGCCGGCGGCGAGGATTTGGCGGCCGCCGGCGCGTGGATGAACGGGCGAGGCGGTCCAACCTACATCGGGAGCGCGGCGGAACTATCGGTCCGGGAATCGAAGGCCATCGGCGACTTGAAGCGCGCCGCGGTAGCGCCGTCCGCTTACGGCGGCGCCGCCGTGCGCTACGTGGAAGGTAAAAGCTTCCGGTTGGCCGCCGGCACGTGGCGCGACCTGGCCCTCGACGACGAGACGAACCGAAGCGTCGTAGAGGTGGAATTCGGGAGTAAAGAGTACTTCGACTTATTGCAAGAACACCCCGGCCTCGCCCCGTACTTTGCCCTGGGCGAGAAAGTCGAAGTGTCGTTTGGAGGGGTAACGTACCGCGTTACGCTATGAGATACTACCAACCTACGCCGCGCCGCGATTACGGCGTGCTCGTCCCGCGGCGCCCGCTGCTAGCCCTCGGCCGGCCGGGCGCCGCTTCTAATTTCCTTAACTACCTGTTGGCCGCTTTCCTTATCGGTCGCGGTAACGATGAAGTCGTGGAGGTCGAGAAATTCGAAGACGGCTTTCGTCTTGGGCGAAAACTCGATAAAGACTATTTCGCCGCCGCGTTTCCGGGCGCCGCCCACGGCGTACAGCAGCGCCCCCACGCCGGCAGTACTAATAAAATCTACGCCCTCGAGGCTCACGATAACCCAAACGACCCCTTCGTTCTCGATCTCTTCAAAGAACTTCGAGACCTGGGCGGCCTCTTCGATACCAACCTGGCCCTCGACCGCTACGACGACCACGCCGTCTTTGCTCTCTTCTATCCTCGTTATCTTGAAATCTCTCATGCGAACCTTCCTATGGACTGCGCTCGCGTTAGGTGATTATTTCCGCTTCATCCCGGTTTAACCGACCGGGGTATAGTGCAAGCGCCCGTCCTCCCCCTTATAAACGGTTAACGCGGATACGGGTACCAAACCGGCGGCCGTAAACACTTCCGACGTTTCGAGATTGACCGTCAAGCCGACGTCTACCGGCAAACAGCGGACACCCGTCGCCCTGGCGATCGCTTCACTCAACGCTATCGGGTCGGTTACGTCCAACATTTTACCCAATAGGGCGACCGAGGGTCGAACTTCGGACAGCAACCGCCCCACCGCCTCAACGCCGGCGAACCCGGCGGTTCCTCCCGGCGCCGCCCCTTTCCCTACGGCCACTTCACCCACGTGCGCGAGGAATACGTTTCCGCGCGCCGAGCGATATAGAGCCGCCAACCCGTCCAAATCGCGGCCGGCAACTTCGGCTGCGTACGCGAAATTCGCGCCCCCGGCCGCGAACGTCAAACCCAACGCGTCAACGCTACCGCCACCCGCGGCGTCGGCGAGCTTAACGTCGAGCGTAGCGTCGCCGACGCGGTACGCGTGCCCGGGATAAAGGACCGTCAGCTTGAGAAACGCCTCGTCGAATGTCGAAAGCCAGGAATAATATTTCTTGTATACCGCGCCGCTAACCAATACCTCGATTTTTTTTACAGGCCCCAAGGCCGCCTGGTTGTAACGATTGAAAGCGGCCAGGAGGGGTTCTAAATCGGCGCCGCGGTCCCACGCCGCGCCGGTAACGACTATAGCCTCTACGTCGGCCAGCCGGCGCCCCGCCTCCGCGAAATGCGTGACGAAATTCTTACCCGGGTCTATGACGACGCCGCGGCCGCCTATCCAGACGAAATAACCGCCGCCCCCCACGTACGAGTGACCCGAACGCGGCTTCCCGAAAAAGCTACCGTCGTCCCACGTGCGGTAACATTCCAGAAAGGAGACTTTACGTGCGTCCGCAGTCCGTTCGGAGGTGAAAAAATCCGGTGGTCGCCCGGGGGCTTCGGCCAAAGCGTAAACGGTGGTCCTCAGCCGCTCGAAGGCTTTTTCCCGGTCCGTCGCGACGCTTAGTTTTTGCTCGAGTTTTTCACGCCGGTTTCGGGCGTAGGTCAATAAACGCGGGTCGCCGCGCCCGATATCGGTAACCTTTTTATATAGGCGGCGGGCTTCGTCGAATTGCGATAACCGCTCGAGTACGCTCGCTTTCCACACCAGCGCCGTAATATTGTTTCTGTCGGCTTTAATTACGGCGTTGAAATAAGCTAAAGCGTCTTTTACCTTGCCGTCTTTACTTAACCGGATACCCTCCCCGAGCTTGGCCTTTAAGTCGTCGACGATAAACGAGGGCGTAACTGGCGCCGCCGTACGTTGGGTCTGCATACGTTTCCCCGCGGCGACCATCTCAAGCGCCGCGTCCTTATCGGCCGCGCTCGTTATGTAATCCCAAATGTCGAGGAACTCGAAGATCGTACGTACTTTGGGCGATACGTCCGTGAAAATTACTTCCCCGCCCCGCTTGCGCGCTTCGCCGACGGCCGACAGCAGCGTACCCATCCCGGCGGAGCATATGAAATCCACGTTCTTCAATCTGATAATTACCCACGGCCGGCCGGCTTTAAATACCTCGTCGAAGCGGCGTTGGAGCTCGTTCGCTTCCTCTATCCCGACGCGGCCCGTAATCGTCGCCATCGTCGCGCCGGCGCCGACGTTACGGTTTACCGCTACACCACCCGCCGTTGTCTTGTTGTTAACCATCGACTCTATCCACGTGAGCTATTAAAACGGTACGCACGGGAGCCGCGCCGCGACCCAAAAGGCGCATCGCCGCGCCGCCCTCCCTCATTATTAGAACCCGGTCGCCGCGGCCGGCATCCGCCAAATCCCACGCTACTACGACCCCGCCCCTCCCCCTCTCCTCGGTTTCCGCGAAGACCAGTTTTAAACCGGCAAGCGCCGGGTGTTTAAGGTTCGAGGGCGCCGGCCCTAATACGCGTGCCAACTCCATTACGCGCCTTCCTTATTCCGCCCGTGCCGTTCCAATATCGCGACGCAGGTGGCGTCTACGGGAACTTCGTCCCGGCCTAAAGCCAACGCCGCTTCCTTTCCGCCAATCCAAATTACGCGGGCCCCGCGCCCCGCGCCCACTACGTCGCACGCTACGAATTCCCCGCCCACAGGCCGGTCTTTTTCGTCGACCGGCAACGCGAGGAGGAACCTTTTTCCCTCGAGCCCTTCGGCGACCCGCGCGGCCACAACCGACCCTAAAACCATACCTGCTTTCATAAGGTTACTTCCCAGCTTTCCGATACGTAATTTCGCCGTTCGCTTCGACGGTCTCGACGATGGCCATAATGACCGCATCTACGGGCCTGTCTTTCGTCGACCGCGTCTGCCGCGCCGACGAGCCGGCCGCGGTCAATACCAGCTCCCCCCTCCCGGCCCCCACGGCGTCAACGGCCACGTAGTGGGAACCCTTTCCCCGGCCGTAGATGTCCGCGTCTTCCACGACGAGCAGTTTTAACCCGTCAAGACCCTCGTCTTTGACGGTCGACACCACCGCACCGACTACGTTACCGAGGCGCACGTCCTAATATAATTACTTTATAATAACATATCAAGCCCTATTAGCGGGCAGGTTTAAACCTCGGGTCTCGGCTCCCTCGTCATCAAATCGAAGACGGCGGCGCGGGGGTCTTTGCCCTCGAACATTACGCGGTACATTTCGACCGTAATGGGCATATCGATACCCGTCTTTCGCGAAAGCTCGTACGCCGCTTTCGTCGTTCGGACGCCTTCGGCGACCATCTTCATGGACGCTAGGATATCGTCGAGGCGCCGGCCCCTTCCCAACTCCTCCCCCACGTACCGGTTACGGCTGTGGCGGCTGGTACAAGTTACGACCAAGTCACCCAGCCCGGAAAGGCCCGCGAAGGTCAACGGTTTCGCTCCCCGGGCGACGCCCAGGCGCGTTATTTCGGCCAAGCCGCGGGCGAGCAACGCGGCTTTGGTATTGTCGCCGTATCCCAGGCCGTCCACGGCACCGGCGGCGATGGCAACGACGTTCTTGAGGGCCGCGCCGTACTCGACGCCGACGACGTCGTCGTTGGTATAAACTCTTAAATACGGCGTTATGGTCAATTCCTGTATTTCGCGCGCCGGCCCCTCTTCCCGCGACGCCGCGACTATAGACGTCGGTATCCGGCGAGATACTTCCTCGGCGTGGCTCGGGCCGGAGAACGATACGTACCCCCTCGCGCCGCCGGCAAGCTCCTCCTCGAGCACCTCGGTCATACGGGAGTAAGTACCTTCTTCCAATCCCTTGGCCGCGGAGACCGCAAGCTGTGAGCCGTCGCACACGTCGCGTATCAACTTCGCCGTCGAGCGCACCCCGAACGAGGGTACGACGAAGAAAACCGCTTCCGTGCCCGACGTCACCGCGGCGGCGTCGTTCGATATTTCCACGGTCTGGGGCAACACCACGCCGGGTAAAAGGTCGCGTCGTTCGCGCGTCTGGCGCAACATCTCGTATTCCTCGGGCCAGTAACACCACAGCCGTACGTCGTTGCCGTTCTCGGCGAGAAGGCGCGCGAGCGTAACCCCCCAGGAGCCGGCCCCCAGGACCGCGACTTTTTTGGAACCTTTACCCGCCATCCTTTTTTCGCCCTCCCAACTTACTTTCCGTACCCGCCAATAAGCGGGAGATATTCCTACGATGGGCGTAAACTATGGCCGCGGAACAAACGCCGCAAAAAACTATGAAATACGGGTCCACCGGCCGCCGCGAAACGAGGGGAAGTGCGAACGAGGCCACGAAAACCGCGACCGCCGCGCT
Source organism: bacterium (assembly GCA_035529855.1). Lineage (NCBI taxonomy): Bacteria > bacterium. The sequence continues at coordinate 4,376 of DATKVX010000060.1, read as the reverse complement.
CAACGAACCCAACGATACGTACCGCGTCGCGGCCACGACGACGAGAAAAACGGCGAAAGCTATTAGAATCAACAGCGGCTCGAGGGCCAGAAACGCGCCGGCCGCGGTAGCGACGCCCTTCCCTCCTCGGAAACCGAGGAACGGCGTCCAGATGTGGCCCGATATCGCCGCGGCGGCGGCCAAAATCCCGGCCGCGGCCAAATGCGGGAAAAGCCACTGGGCGGCCGCTACGGGCGTAACCCCCTTCGCGACGTCCAACAGAAACCCCGGTATGCCCCACCGCGCCCCCGCCGCGCGATACAGATTCGTCGCGCCCGGGTTGCCGGATCCTACCCGTCGCAGGTCAATACCCGCCATCCTTCCTAAAAACCAGGAAAAAGGTAACGCCCCGATTAAAAACGACGCGGCCACTATACCGACGTATATCAAGACCTTCATCTCCAAAAAATAACATCGCATCCGACTACGGACAACTAATATTTCCTTTCCTTTGGGCTTCGCAGGCGGAAGACGAGCCTAAGCGGGGTCCCCACGAAAGGGAAGGTTTCGCGCAGCCGGTTCTCTATGTAACGCCCGAGTAGCGGGGGCGGCTTCTTCGAAAGGTTAACGAATATCTGGAACCTCGGCGGCGCGGCGGCGGCTTGGACCGCGTACAGGAGCCGGACCTCTTTCTTGCCCACCCTAAAACTTCGCCGGGCCAAAACCTCTCTTAGAAACCGGTTCAACTCTCCGGTCCCGACGCGGACGTTGCGGTTCGCGTCGACCTCGCCTATCGTCCGGTACAACGACGCCGCGTCGAACCCCTCGAGGGCGGAGCCTGCGAGCAGCGGCGCGTACGAAGCAAAGCTCAAGTCGGACCGTACGCTTTTCAAACTCTCTTCCAAACGCGCGGCGCCGGCCTCGCCTTGGAGTAGGTCCGTCTTATTTAAGAACAATATTAAACCTCGGCCGTTGCGGTCGGCGTAACCGGCGATCTTGGCGTCTTGCGAAGTCGGCCCCTCGGCGCCGTCGAGCACGAGCACTACCACCGACGCCCTCTTAATCGCCGCCAACGATTTCCGCAAACCCCAGAGCTCGAGCCTTTCCTTGGCACGCGTCCTACGCCGGATCCCGGCCGTATCGACGAACAGGTATTTACGTTCGCCGTACGTTATCTCGACGTCTACGGCGTCCCGGGTCGTCCCCGGGCTTTCGTGGACTACGACCCTCTCATCTCCCGCGAGGCGGTTGAGGACCGACGACTTCCCGACGTTCGGCCTCCCCACGACGGCCACGCACAGCGCGTCGCGGGCCGTCGCTTCCACGGCCTCCGCGGCCGGGCCGAGCTCTTCGGCGACGGCGGCCAGGAGCTCGTAGCAGTTGAAACCGTTAGCGGCGCTCACGGGTAAGGGGTCGCGCGCGAAGCCGAGTTCGTAGAAGTCCGCGACGGCGCCCGTCAAAGACGGCGAATCTATTTTATTGACGACAGGGACGACGGGCTTTCTCAGACGGCGTACGAAGTGAGCCAAATCGCGGTCCAGCGGTAACAACCCCTCCCGGCCGTCGAACGTCAAAACGACGACGTCCGAGGAAGCCGCGGCGGCGTCGAGGCCCCTTTTTATACTTTGGTTCAACGTATCGTCGGGAGAAACCAAAAAACCGGCGGCGTCCACCAATTCGAAGACGACGTCGCCGAAGCGGCAAACGCCGGCCAATATGTCGCGCGTAGTGTGCGGCTCGTCGTTGGTCATAGCGATACCTCGACCTACGAGCCTGTTGAAAAGGGTGGATTTGCCGACGTTGGGCCGGCCGAGTATTATCACCCGTCTAAGATTTTTTACCGGGGGCACCGCGGACCTTCATAGTTAAAAGGCGGCTTCCCCGTAGAAGCCGCCGCGATTACCCGACTCTCCAAGTTCACTCTTCCTTAGGCTTTTCTTCGACCGGCGTTTCGGCGGCGCCTTCGTCCGGCGTCGTCTCCCCCTCAGCCGGCGTCGCTTCGGCTTCCTCGCCTTCCTTTTCCGCCGGCGCCTCCGCCGCGGGCTCAACGGCCTCCTCGGCGGCTTCCGCGGGTTCTTCGCTTTCCTCGGCTTCTTCGCCGACGCTTACGGGTTCGGCCTCCGCCGCGGGCTCAACGGCCTCCCCGGCGGCGCCTTCGTCCGGCGTCGTCTCCCCCTCAGCCGGCGTCGCTTCGGCTTCCTCGCCTTCCTCTTCCGCCGGCGCCTCCGCCGCGGGCTCAACGGCCTCCTCGGCGGCGCCTTCGTCCGGCGTCGTCTCCCCCTCAGCCGGCGTCGCTTCGGCTTCCTCGCCTTTCTCTTCCGCCGGCGCCTCCGCCGCGGGCTCAACGGCCTCCTCGGCGGCGTCTTCGTCCGGCGTCGTCTCCCCCTCAGCCGGCGTCGCTTCGGCTTCCTCGCCTTCCTTTTCCGCCGGCGCCTCCGCCGCGGGCTCAACGGCCTCCTCGGCGGCTTCCGCGGGTTCTTCGCTTTCCTCGGTTTCCTCGCCGACGCTTACGGGTTCGGCCTCCGCCGATTCGCTTTCTTGGGCGTCGGCGGTAGCCTCCGCCTTCTCCTCGACGGTATCCTGCACCGTTTCCTCGTCCCGGGCCGGTTCTTCCTTTTGCTCCTCCGGCGCCGCCCCGCTTTCCTCGGCCTTGGCTTTAGCCTCTTCCGCGGCTAAAGCGGCGAGGCCGACACCTTTCTCTATGCCTTTGTCGCCGGTCTCGTTTTGATATTGCCAAAGGCTAAGGTTTATGCGCCGTTCCCTCGGCGAAATATTTATTGTTTTGACTTTAATCCGGTCGCCGCGGTCCAAGACGTCCTCAACGCGGTTGATCCTTCGTCCCGCTATCTCCGAGATATGGAGCAAACCCTCGATATCGTCTTCCAATTTTACAATAGCGCCGTAAGGCGTTATCCGAACAACGTCGCCCTCGACGTACTCGCCGACCGGGTACTTCTTCTCGATGTTGGTCCAGGGATCGCGCTCGAGCTGCTTGACGCCCAGCGATATACGGCGGTTTACGGAATCGATGGTCAGGACCACGGCTTCCACCGTTTGCCCTTTTTGGAAAACCTCCGAGGGGTGGCGCACGCGCTTCGTCCACGAAATATCGGATATGTGGATAAGGCCGTCGATACCTTCTTCCAACTCGACGAATACGCCGAACTCCGTAATATTTTTCACGACGCCTTCTATCCTACTGCGCGGCGGATAACGTTCCTCGATCGTATCCCAGGGGTTAGGCATCGTCTGCCTTAAACCCAAAGATATCCGCCGATTTTTTTCGTCGATCTTGAGTATAACTACGCCGATCTCGTCGCCGACGGATAATAATTTGGAAGGGTGTTTAACCCGTTGCGTCCAGGACATCTCCGACACGTGGACCAAACCCTCGACGCCCGGCTCGAGCTCCACGAACGCGCCGTAATCCACGATCGAGACGACTTTGCCGATAACGCGATCGCCCTCGTTATACCTTTCCTCGACCGTCTCCCAGGGGTCATCCTCCAATTCCTTGAGACTCAACGATACGCGCCCCGTCTCCCGGTCGAAATCGGTAACTAAAACTTCCAAGTTTTGGCCCACCGATACGACTTCCGAGGGGTGATTGACGCGGCCGCGCGAAAGGTCGGTTATATGCAAAAGGCCGTCGAGGCCGTCGAGGTCTACGAAAGCGCCGAAGTCGGTGATGTTCTTGACCTCCCCTCCCAAAATGGCGCCGACCTCGATAGTTTCGAGGAGACGCTTACGCTTCTCTTCGCGTTCCTCCAACAGCAAAGCTTTGCGGGACAAAACAATATTACGGCGGCGCTTGTTGACCTTTATTATTTTCATGCGGAAACTCCCGCCCAGATAGGGTTCGAAGTCCCGCACCGGCCTGAGGTCCAACTGCGAAGCCGGCAAAAAAGCTTTAACGCCGATATCCACTATGAACCCGCCGCGAACGCGGTTGATTATCTTCCCCTCGATGTCGCCGCCCGTCTCGTAGACGTCGCGGACCTGGTCCCACGCGCGGTAGAAATCCGCTTTCTCTTTGGAGAGGACGATGATGCCGTCCTGGTCCTCTTTCTTCTCGAGGTAAACTTCCACCTTATCGCCGACCGTTATCGGTTCCTCTTCGGCGAATTCGCTAAGGCTGATAGTCCCCTCGGATTTGTAACCGATATCTACTAATACTTCGTCTTCGGTAACGGCGACAACCGTCCCGGTTACTATTTCGTTCTCTTCGATGTCCCGGAACGATTCCTCGTACAATCCCGCTTGTTCTTCGAACTCCTCGGCATCGAAGACCTCAGCGTCCTCGAGTACCGGTTCCATTCGGTGTTCCGCGCGCGCTTTCGCGGCGGCGCGTGCTTCTTCGTCGTTTTTCGTTTTAGGAGCCGAGCCCGTTCCTTCTA
>DATKVX010000059.1 GCA_035529855.1 bacterium | reverse complement strand
CCTCCGCAAATTAATATTAAAGTAGGGGCCGACCTTCAGGTCGGCCCGGCTCTTATGGCGGCCACACCTAAAGGTGCGGCCCTACGAAAACTCTCGGCGGCGTCGGATGTTCCCGTCCGTGGGACCGACATTCTTGTCGGTCATGACCCATAATGGCCCCCGTCAGGTGTTACCACCTGACGGCACAACCGGCCAACACCTGACGGCACGGCAAGGCGACGGCTATTAAAATAGTTGACAAGGGAGGCGACTTGGGTATAAAATAGGGGTGGCTCGATGGAGAAATTCAGTTGGGAAGTTTAGGGGAGATAAGGTAAGGGAGTTATTATGAATAGGATAATTACGCGACGAGCGAGCGTGGCCTTGGCGGCCGCGGTCGCGTTTATTATTGTTCCGGCCGCGTTTTCGCAACCGCCCAGTATAGTAAGCTCGCTCCAATTAACCGGGGCTACGCCGCCCGACCCTCGCGGTATACATCTTTACGGCACCTCGGCCTTCGTGATTTCCTATACGGCGCCCGGCGTCAATTACTTGTACGAATTCTCGCGTCAAGGTTCTTTTATATCATCGATGAGACTGGTAAGCGCGAACGTAATCGCGGAGACGGACCGCCTCCCCGATACGTACCCCCGGAACTACTTTTCAGCGGTAGATACCGGCACGCACGACGTTAAAATATACGATACGACCGGTAGTCTTGTAGGGACGTTTATGGCCGCGCCGGACGCGGTCGCGATCGGCGTCGGCGGCCACGTCGTCGATTACGTGTACCTGGCCACGCGCGACGGTTTGATTCGCCGTTATTCGCCCCAAGGTAGCTTTCTGGGCTCCTTCACTACCGGCATCGACGTGCGGGACTTGGCCGCGAGCGGCGGTTACGCGTATGAGTGGGGTTACTTCGTACAAGTGGCGCCCCGCGGCCTACCCGGCCCCATATATTCCTATCGCGTTTACGGGGGGTCGTTGGCCGGGAGCTTCGACCTTCCCGGTACCCGCAGCCTCGGCGCCGTAGCGTTCGGCACGTACTACTACGGCCTACGCCGCGTTAATACCCGCCTCTGGATATACGAAGTTTATCTCGGCCGCGGTATGCCCGTGGAGCCCGCGTCGCTGGGACGCGTCAAGGCGTTGTATAAATAAGGGGGATAGGCCGATATGAGAACGTCAATCGTGCGTTCGGCTTGTGTGGCCTTGGCGGCGGTGGTCGCGTTTGTTGCTGCCCAGTACGCGGTCGCGGACTACCCGAGCATTGTTAGCTCGTTCCGGATGAGCGGTACGGCGCCGCCGTACGCGCAGGGGATCGTACGGGGCGGCTTGTGCGGTATTTTTTTCGAACGGGACGATTATAATTACTTATACACTTTTAATACGGTCGGTTCTTTAATCTCCACGGTCCGGTTGCCCGGGGCAGTTAGGCTGGGCGATGCCGACTGCCCCCCGGAAGGTTATTCCGGCTTTCACTTCGCCGTCCTGGACGAGGGAGCGTTCGACGTCAAAATCTATACTACGGCCGGGAGTTACATCGGGACGTTGTTCGCCGTAGCACCTAAAACCGTAGGAATAGGTATCGGCGGCCATCTCGCGCCACACATCTACACCGTAACTGAAGAGGGCGTAGTTTCCCGTTTTACGCCTTACGGGAGTTTCGTCGCCTCGTACGCTACGGGCGTAAAGGCCGCCGATATCGCCGCGGCGCACGGATATCGATACGGGTGGGGGGATTATATTTACGTGGGGCCGGCCCAACAATACGACCCGGTTCGGGTATACGACATGCGTTCCGGTTGCTCCCTCGTGGGTTCTTTCAATATGCCGGGCCTGACTAACGCCGGCGGCGTGGTGGCGGGGGGAACCACTTCCTATTATTGGAACCTCCGCCGCACGGGCGTCGAAGTTTGGGCTTATAAAACCGTGGTTACGGCTTTAATGCCCGTAGAGCCAACATCGCTCGGCAAAGTTAAGGCGTTGTATAAATAAAGGTAACCGAAAACGTATAAAGAAAACGCCGCGCCGCGGGGCGGCCAAGATAAACCAGCAGCGGCGGGTTTAAAACCCGCCGCTTCCGATATTAAGGGGGTGGCGTTGGATGTTACCGTCCGTGGGACCGACATTCTTGTCGGTCATGACGCCTGCTTTGTGGCGCCGACGTTCCTGTCCGTGATCAGGCGTGCCACCGACATTCCTGTCGGCGTACCACTACGCGCCGCCCCTAATTTTCCCCATCAAACTCTTAACCAGACTCACCACCTCCCCCTCCCGCATCAGGAACATCAACGCGAAATACAGCGCCGCGCCCGCCGCGGCCGACGCCACCGCCACCACGAACGGCTCGAGCCGCGCCGGCCCCCCGATCCCCCACTCCAGCCGCGACAGCCACCACACCAGCGCCGCCATCGGCGCCGCGGCCAGGAGCGCTCGGGCGGCGGTCGCCGCCACCCGCCACTCCAGCGTCAGACGCTCGAGCCGGGCGAGGAACGCGAACACCGCGACGAACCACAACAGCGCCACCGCCCCCCGCGCCAGCGCTATCCCCCAGTAGCTCCACAGCGCCGCGAAGCCCCGGTCGAACGCGTACGTCGCGACGACGGCCCCCACCGCTATAAGCGAGTACGCCAGGTATCGCTTGTACGAGTACGCGACGTAGCGGATGAGGTTCGTCGCGACGAGGAAGAGGAGGCCGACGGCGTAGGCCGCGACCGCGGGCCTCGCCAGCGCCAAAGACGCCTCGTCGAACTTGCCGCCGACGAAGAGGAAGCGGATGAGCGGCTCCGCCAGGATGACGAGGCCCACGGATGCCGGGACGTAGAAGACGGCGAGCTGGCGCAGGACGCGGTTGAAGCGCTCGTTAATTTCGCCGCGGGCGGCTCGAGCCGCGGCCCGCGAAAAATAGGTGAACGTCACCCGGGCGAGCGGCACCGAGAAGAACGCGATCGTGAAGCTCGTCAGGACGAAGCCGTACTTGAGCGCGGCGATGGCCCCCGGGAGCTCGAGCGTCGCGGCCACCTGGCGGTCGATGAAGGTCTGGAGCTGTTCCGCGGCGGCGCCGAAGGCCAGCGGCGCGGCCCACCCGACGAATAAGGCCACCTCGGGCGCCCGTACGTCGAGCCGGGGCCGCCAATGCCGCAGGCCCTTGGTGATGACGCGCGTCGTGAGGATGAGGACCTGCGCCGCGGCGGCGCACACCGCCCCCATCGCGATGGCGAACGGCCCCACGGTCCCGGCGAAGAGCAGCACCGACGCCACGATGAACAGCGGCGGGACCAGGTTCGTCAGCGCCGGGAAGACGAACGACTCCATCGCGTTGTGCAGCGACAGGAACGTCCGCAGCGCCAGCGAGAGCGCGACCGCCGGCGCGTATACCCGCAAGAGCGACGCGGCGTAGTCGAGCTCCGCGGCCGAGGCGTCGGCGACGAGCCACCCGGCAATAGGGCGGGCCAGCAGGAATATGGCCGCCGCCGCGGCGGCGTAGAACAACAGCGAGACGTTGAAGACGTTCCACATCCGCCGCCAGGCGCCGGCCTCGTCGTGCTCGGCCTGCAGCTTGTGGAACAGCGGCAGGAGCAGCGCCGCGAAGAGGTTCTGCGTGAAGATGGTGAGGAGCTCGGGGAGGACCGCTATGAGGAGGTAGAGGTCGTATACGTGCTCGGTCCCGAAGGCGCGCGCCACGACGATGGCCTGCGCCGCCGCGCCCAGCATCGCGCCCACGTTGATAAGGCTCATGCCGGCGACGGCGCGCTTAACCGATATCGCCATCGGCCCGCTTAGTCCTTTCGGGCGATAATGCCTAAGATGTCGCGGGGGTTAATGCGGAGGGGGACGTTGGCCAGCCCCAGCGCCCGGGTTAGCTTCTCGGCGAAGTTGAAGTAGTCGCCGTAGGCGCGCAGCTTGTGGGCGAGGTAGCCCAGCGTCCAGGTCTTCACCGGTTGGTGCACGTCCACCGGGACGAAGCCCGTCTCGGCCAGCATCCGCGTAGCCGTCGCGCGGTTGAAGTAATACGTATGGAAGCGCATGACGTACCACCAGCGCCGCTTGCGCCAGCGCGCGAAGACGCTCGAGACGTCCGGGAACTCCACGTAGAGGTATCCTCCCGGCTTGAGCAATTCGTACACGTAGCGCAGGTCGCGCTTCGGGTCGGCGACGTGCTCCAGGACGTGGAACATCGTGACGACGTCGAAGTGTTCGCGGGGGAGGTCGTTCTCGGCCAGGAAGACGGGGCGGATGTCGAGGCCCAGCGCGTCGCGGCCGTAGCGCGCCGCGGCCCGCGTCGGCTCCACGCCGACCCGCTCCCACCGGCCGGGCTCGAGCAGCGACAGGAAGAAGCCGTGGCCGCAGCCGACGTCCAGGATGCGGCCGCCGCGCGCGTAGCGTTCCAGCCGCTCGACGTTCCACCGGTAGGAGGCGTCCTTGGCCGGCTTCTGCTCGAGGTAGACGTCGTCCTCGACGTGGCGGTAGATGTCGGCCATGAGCTCGGTGGACTCGCGCGGGTTGGCGTAGGTAAGGCCGCAGGAGCGGCACTTGACGATGCGGCAGTTGAGGTTGTTGGGGTCCGACTGGCGGTAGAGGTCGACGTCGCCGAGGGTGTACTCGTCCACCGTCGCCGGGTAGACGAC
>DATKVX010000058.1 GCA_035529855.1 bacterium | reverse complement strand
ACGCGGCAGCGCTCGCGTCCATAAGTCGGCCCAAAGAATTACTATCCCTGCCGATAGTGGCGGCGGCGACGGCGTTGAGCCACGGCGACGAGCACGGCGTAGGCCGCGAGTTCTTCCACTGGGAGCTCGAGTTCCCGGAGGTATTCTTCGACGAGCACGGCCGCGAGAAGGACCACCCCGGCTTCGACGCGGTTATCGGGAATCCGCCTTACGGCTCGAAAAAAATGTTAGACGAATTTACGAAAGGTTTTATTAGGAAAAATAATTCTTGCTTAAGTAGTAGTGATACGGCCGAAATGTTTTTAGAATTAAGTTTTAATTCAATAAAATATTCGGGAAAAGTAGGTATGATAGTCCCGAAACCTTTAACTTATATAACTTCGTGGAAAGACATCCGCCGCAGTATAAGCGAGTTGGCGCTTAAAAATATCATAGACGTTAGTAAAGCTTTTAAGGAAGTCAAATTAGAACAAATCATAATTATATTCGAGAATTCTCACGCTTCTGGTTCGGTTAAAACAGGTTACTTAGAAGAAAACGTAAATTTGGTCTCGGAGGAAATACTACAAAACGAATTCAACGAAAGGGTATATCCCCTCTACCGTTTCGGCGCCGTAGCAGAACTAGCTAGTAAATTGGAAAAATATTATGTTAATTTAGGAGATATTTGCCGTATATGGTCGGGAATCGGTGGGATTACGAGATATTTAACAAAAGATAGTACCAAAGAATTAATCATGAAAGGGGCGTCACTGAAAAGATATGGTTATACGGAAGACTTATATTATATTGACTCTTCCTTTTCTAATGCCGGAGATAGAGAGGAACACGCGCCGAAAAGGGTTATTTGCCAAGATATAGTAGCTCATATAAAATCCCCCAGAGATCATATTGAAATAATGGCAACGATTGCAGAGACCGGTTTATTGACACAAGAGACGGTTATTAATTTCACGGTCCCTGAAGAAAGCGAATACGATGTGTTATTTTTATTAGCCTTAATTAATAGCAAATTATTTTCCTGGTACGCCTATAATCTAATATTTAATAAAGCCATTAGGACTATGCACTACAGGCCGAACTACGCTGACTTTTCCCCTTTAAGGCCGATATTTTTTAGGACGGCCGCTACGGCCAGGGGTGTCCTCGCCCAAGAACTCGTTAATTCATATAATGCCGGGGACTTCGAAACCATTATAAGTAGTATCGGAACTTCCCTACCTAAAAACGACGAAGCGGATTTCCTGGCTTTTGTAGAAGGCGCAATTGGCGATGAAGAAAAATCCGACGTCGTTCACGACTTCCTTGCCTTCCTCGCGCAGCAGATGCTCGATACGAACGCGGCGAAGCAGCGCCTCGTCCGGGAGTTCCTCGGTTGGCTCGACGGCGAGACGGCCGGCAACCTCGACGACTTCAGGCCTAAGAAGTATCAGGAATTCTGGGAATACGAATTCGACGAGTTTTATAAATGGCTCAATAAAAACCACGAGGATTTCAAGGCCGCGGACCACGGTAAATTACAGGGCGAGTTCGATAAATACAAAGCCGAACTGGTAGCGTTAACCGAGAAGATAGAGCGCACGGACCGCCTGATAGACGATATCGTATACATCCTCTACGGCCTTACCGAAGAGGAAATAGAAATCGTAGAGAGCTCGTTTCGGGGTAAAAGCGAATAAAAAAAGCCGGTTTTCGCAAAGTCCAACCGGTGGTCAGCGTGAAGCTGACACCTCCTCTCCGATCCGGCGCATATAAGTGTAACGGGCACTCCGAAAAAGTCAAGGGAAAAACGACGTACTGGCGTTAAATAGCAAAAAAATAAGAGTATTGGACACTATTGGGTATATATGGTAGGTAAGAACCTAAACGACGTAGGGAACGAGCGCCCCGCGGCCCGGAAGGCCGAAGCGGTCTGGCTCGAGACGCTGCGGCGGCTAACGCTGGAGCGGAAGCTGGAAATAGTGATGGACCTTATGGACGAGGGCTTCGAGCTACGCGTCCTGGGCGTCGGGCTCCGTTTCCCGGAAATGACCGCGGCCGAGGCGGTCCAGCGCGCGAAAGAAGAAGCCATAGCATGCTTCAAGAAAAACTCCTTGCGCAAGTCGCCGCTGTTCTGAACGACGCGGGAATCGAGTACGTCGTAACGGGGTCCGTCGTGACCAGCGCGTACGGCGAGCCGCGCTTCACCCAGGGCGCGAACGTGGTCGTGGCCGCCGACCCCCGGTTGGGCGAGGTCCTGGCGTGCGCCTTCGAGCCGCCGCGCTATTACGTCGACGCGCAGGACGTAAACGAATCCTTAGGGAAGGGTTTAATTTGTAACCTGATCGATACCGACACGGCGAGGAAAGTAGACTTCCATCCCCTTAAGGCCGACCCGTTCGAACGTTCGTTCTTCGAACGACGGCGAAAAGTCCGCTACGGCGGCGTCGACATGTGGTTCCCCTCAGCCGAGGACGCGATACTATCGAAGCTGCGTTGGGCACGGGCCACCGGCGACGGCGAGAGGCACGTACGCGACGCCCGCGCCGTATACGAAGTACAGGGGGAAGCGTTGGACGAAAGTTACTTGCGGAAATGGGCCGAGCGGTTGTCGGTTTCCGACCTTCTTCGCGAGCTCGGGGCAGGCGAAACCGAGTGAACATTCGAGGCGTTCCGAAAATGGCTGACAAAAAGAACGGTTTGAACGAAGTAGCGCGGGAGCGGCCTAAGCCGGTGATAAAAAAATGCCCGTGACGTTCGGCATAGACAGCGAACGTAAGGCCAAGCTGGAGGCGGAGCTGGCGCGGGCGCTCGCGCTGTTGCCGAAGTACGACGTCGAGCGCGCGTACCTCGTCGGCTCGCTGGCGACGGGCGGCGTCCGGCGTACGAGCGACATCGATTTAATAGTGGTTCAGGAGACGGCCGTCAAATTCGTAAACCGCTTAAACGACTTTCTGGTGGAGTTCGCGCCCCGGGTGGGCTTCGACTTGTTGGTCTATACGCCGGCGGAATTCGAGGATATGACGGCGCGGCCGGGGTTCGTCGCTTCCGCCGTCAAACGCGGGAGGTTGGTCTATGAGAAACGCCGCTGAAGATGAAGGCGCGCGGTGGTTGGCCCAGGCCGGGGCGGACGTGGAGGCGGCCGCCTACCTCGTGACCGGCGGACACTTCAACGTCGCCTGCTTCCTCGCCCAACAAGCCGCGGAGAAAGCCCTCAAAGGGTTTTTATTTTACCGGGGCGCCGCGGAAGTGTGGGGACACTCCGCGGCGGAACTGTGCGAGAAATGCGCCGGGACGGAGCCGGCCTTCCGCGAACTGGTCGGGCCGGCGGCTTTACTCGATAAATACTACATCCCCACCCGTTATCCGAACGGATTGCCGGGCGGTATCCCCAAAGACGCGTTCGATAAAGTAGAAGCCGAAAGGGCGTTGGACATCGCCCGCCGCGTCGCCGATACCGCCGGGGCTTTAATGTCATAACGCGCAAGTTGGTTTCGAATGCCGGTTAATAAAAAACCACTGAACGACGTCGCGAACGAGCGCCCCGCCGCGGAGATACCGATAGACCGCGTCGGCGTCAAGGGCGTGCGGCTGCCGGTGCGCGTCCTCGACCGCGAGCGCGACCACCAGGACACCATCGCCACCGTCGACATGTTCGTCGACCTGCCGGCGCAGTTCCGCGGCACTCATATGAGCCGCTTCGTCGAAATCCTCTACGGCTATCGCGACAACGTCAACTACCGCACCATGGCCTACATCCTACGCGAGATGGTAGGCCGGTTCGACGCGGCCCGGGCGCACCTCGTCATCGGCTTTCCGTATTTCATAGACAAGGCCGCGCCGGCCTCCGCGGAGAGGTCCTTCCTGGAAGTCCGCGCGCGCTTCCTCGGCGACTTCGTCAACCGCTACCGCTTCTCGCTGGGCGTCACCGTTCCGGTCGCCAACCTCTGCCCTTGTTCCAAAGATATATCCGACGCCGGCGCCCACAACCAGCGCGGCGACGTCTACGTCGAGCTCGAGTCCCGGAATATAATCTGGATCGAGGAAGTGGTGGCGTGGGCGGAGGAGGCCGCGTCGGCGCCGCTGTTCGCGCTGCTCAAACGCGAGGACGAGAAGGCCGTGACGGAGCTGGCGTACGGGCGGCCGCGCTTCGTCGAGGACGTGGTCCGCAACGTCGCCGAAAAGCTCGAGCGCGACAAGCGCGTTCGCTCGTACCGGGTTGAGTGCACCAACTACGAGTCCATCCACCAGCACGACGCGTACGCGGCCATCGCGTACGATAAACGAAAAAGAGAAAAAGCGTAACCTTCGGAGGTTGACGATATGCTTAGATGTCTCACCGTAGCGGGCCTCGCGGTCGTTCTGTTAGCGGTCGGCTGCACGAAAGAGGAGGCGGACAACCCGTACGCCACGCCCGAGGACACGGTACAGGCTTTTGCCAAGGCCATGAAAGAAGGCGACTTCGCCGCGGCGCTGGACTGCTACGACGACGCGGCGCTGTCGAGCGAGGCCGTGGGCGTGGAGGGCCTTTCCGAAAACGAAATACGGAACCTCTTCCTCAAGAGCCTGGAGGCCAGCCGGGAGCCGTACGCCAAGGACGAAGTAACGAACCTGGAGAGCCGGCTGCTCACGGCCGAGGTCACGTACGAGCTGGGGGGAGTCAAGCACACCCACGCCCTCGTCAACCAGGAAGGCGAGTGGAAAATCGCTACCAGCCTGACCCGTTAAAATTGCGGAAAATTATCGCGAGACGTTACGGCGCGGCCTGTGTCGCCGCGCTCTTGCTAATGGCGGGTTCGGCGGCCGCGGCCGAGGGCGACGCCGCGCCGGGCGACTGGATTACCGGGTGCGTCGACCCGGCGGACGGCAAGCTGGTGTTGCCCGACACGCGCACCGGCCGGGCCCTCCCCACCCGCGACGCGTTCCGCGGCATATCGTTCGTCTTCCCGGTCGCGGGCGCCCGCTTCCACGCCGTTGAGTACACCGAGAAGACGGGCCTCACCGACTTCCGCAACCGGTGGCGCCGCAACCACATGGGGACCGACATCTTCGCCCCGGTGGGGAGGCCGGTGCCGGCCGCGGCCGACGGCGTCGTCGTCGTCGCGACGTTCACGCCCAAGAGCGGCCCGGGCGGCAAGGTAGCCGTCTATCACGGCCGCGGCGTCTACACCTATTACCTCCATATGTCCGCGATCGACTGCGCCGAAGGCCAACGGGTCCGCGCGGGAGACGTCATCGCGGCGGTGGGCGCCACGGGTAACGCCCGCGGGACGCCGCCCCACCTCCATTTCGAAATAGACTTCGCCGTCGAGACGCAGGACAAGCCGGCCTGGTTCGTGGAGTACGTTAATGAACCTCGAGCCGGCGTCTCGTCGCTGCGCAGCGTGGAACCGCTGGCGTACGTGTGCAAGCACGCTCCCCGCCTGCGCGACCCGCGGCCCCTCGCCCGGTTATGAGGCGACGGACCCTATTGCTGCTGTCGTTCGCCGTCGGCGCGGCCGCGGCCTTCGGGGCGGCCGAGTGGCGCAACGCCGTAAGCCGAACGTACGTATCCGACGTCCTGGTGGACGGCAACGCCGTCTGGCTGAGCTATCTCGGCGGCGGCGTCGCGCGCTACGAACCGCGCACCGGCAGGGCGACGTATTACACGGCGGCCGACGGCCTTATACACAACTACGTGACCGCGACGGCCGCGGATAAGAATAAGCTGTACTTCTCGAGCCGCGGCGGCCTGGGCGCGCTCTCGCGGGTGGGAGGCCGCTTCGAGGCCACCGTAAGGATGTGGGGGTTCGCCCACAACGACTGCACCGACGTCGCCGCGGACGAGACGTACGTCTACGTCGCGACGTTGGAGGGGGCACGTCGCTACGATAAAACGTGGCCGGGGAAGGAGTTCGAGGCCATCCCGTCGGAGGTCGGGCCGGCGTCGCGGCTCAGCCCCCAGGTGGAGGACGGGTGGAAGGTCTTCGTCACGGCCGACGGCGCCGTGCTCGACGACCTCTATTCGGTGACGCCGGCGGAGGAGGGCCTGTATTGGGGAGGACGGGGGCGGCTGTTCGCCTCGGCTCGAGGGGCCGAGGGCTGGCGCGAAGTCGGCGTCGAGCTGCCGGCGATGGCCGTCGTGCGGCGGGTCTTCGTCCGCGGGACGACGTTGGTACTCGCGACCGACGACGGCGTCTTCGAGTTCGACGGCTCGAGCACGACGCGGGCGCCCGGGCCGCTGGGCCGCGTCGACGCGCGCGACGCGTTCGCCTTCGCCAGCCTGGAGTACTACGCCACCGCGGAGGGGCTATTCGTGAGGAGGGCGGACGGGAGGCCGTTCAAGTTCGCGGCCGGCGTCGGGGCCGAGTGGACGAAGTTCAAAAACGCGCGGAAAAAGAAATCGCACAAGTGGCGGCTCGGCGCGGCCGACGGCCTGCCGTCACCCCGCTGCACGGCCCTCGCGAGTTGGGAGGAGTCGATAATAGTAGGGACCGAGAACGGCGCTTGCCTGTTGGAGCCGACGTCGGGCCAGGTCCGTCCTTTGCCGCTGGCGAAAGGTTTGCCGCCGGGCGGCGTCTACGCCGTAGCGTACGACGACGGTAGAATATGGGCGGCCACGCCGAACGGCCCGGCCGCCGTCGACGAGGCGGATTTCGCCGTCGAAAAATTCGAGCTGCCGGGCGGCTGGAACGACGTCCGCGACGTTGCGTTCTACGGCGGCGAGGCGTTGATAACGTCGCGGGTCGGCGTGGTCGCGGCTAACAGGAGCGGCGGCGCCCGGAAGGCGTTCGACCTTCGCGGCGCCGCCTTCGGCGCCGAGGGGTTGTGCGGGGTCAAATACGACGGGCGTTACTTCGTAGGAACGACGGGGGGCTTAATCGAGTTGAACGAAAACTTGGAGTTCGTAAGGGATTACGGCGCCGGGGAGGGATTGCCGGCGTATCCGGTCCGGGCGCTACTACCTTTGGGGCGCTCGCTGCTGTGCGCGACGCAGGGCGGCGGCCTGGCCGCTGTCGACCTCGGCGCGGGCGACGTTCGCGTTGTCGCGGCGGCCGACGGCCTATCGTCGGACGTGCTGTTCTCGCTCGCCGCTGACGACGAGCATATTTACGTGGGGACGTACGACAAGGGCGTCGACGTGCTGGACGCGGCGTTACGATTCGAAAAGAACATTAGCTGGGGC
>DATKVX010000057.1 GCA_035529855.1 bacterium | reverse complement strand
CGCATAGCGCCGGGTTTTTCCAGACGGATTTGATTTGGGGCGAATGACGGGCGTAAAGTACCCCGGCCCTTTTTAATACGGGCGTTTCGACCGCGATCGGTTTTCTATATTACCCCCGAGGCGACGGCCGTACCCGCGGCGCGGTAGGCCCGTCAGGACTTCTCTACTGGATTAGCCGGGAACTCGCCGCAAAACACGTTCTTGGGCTTCCAGGAGAGTCCGCAAATTTCGTACCGAAGCGCAGTCTGGCACCCGCCGGGGCAGTCTCGGTTAACGTCGCACCCTTGCGACGTGAGCGAGAATACCCGCTCACTCCCGACAGTAGGCTTCACGTACTTACTCTTCATCATCGCAGTCCTTTGTTGATACGCCTTTTTTAAAAAATTTCCGAAATCCCTCGCAGGCGGCGCACTTTTCTAATGGTACCGTTACCTTAAACGCGGGGGTTTGGCTCGCGATGTCGGCCGTACGGCCGAAGGCGAGCTCTCTCACCAGGGCGTCGGCCCCCTCCGGGACGAAGACGTTGGGCCAGAGCTCGCGCGCCGCGTCGGCCGGCTCGAGAGGTTCGGCCGCGAAGCCCCCGCCCGGGCGGTGGAAAGTCAGAAACCTTAATAAGCCCCCGCCGGCGTTTACCCGTTCTACGCCGGTCCCGCGGAAAGGCAGCGACCATACCCGGCCGTCGTCGGCGACGACGTTCATTTCATCGGAATACACCGTAAAGTATCCCTGCAACATCGCGGCCAAAGTGGATTTCCCGCTCTCGCTCGCGCCGCACGATACTACGACGTCGTCGCCTTCCGCGAAAGCCACCGAATGCAGTACTAACCCCCCTCGACGATAGCTCTCCAACAGGAAAACCTGCCGTAAAAACGTTTCGAAGTACGGGCCGCTACGCGGCGTAAGTACGACGTCGCCGCGGCCTTCCGCCAGGTCGTATCGTCCCCGCCCCTCGGGTGCGTCCGCCCGGTAAACGTTCCCGGCGAGTTTGAATTCCCGGCGTCCGCTTCCCGGGATCTCCTCCGCCGCGGCGACCGTTAACCCGGGGGCCGCGTCTTCGGCGCCCGGTTTCCCGCCGGCGGTATCAAAAAACGGCTTCAGCCTCCGTACGAGGTCGCCCTCGATTTTTACCGATAGGCGGAGCCAGGGCGGGCCGACGGCGAAGATCACCGGAAGAGCGCTTTAACCTTTCCGAAGCTCGTAGGGGCGACGGCGTATTCCTCTTGCCCTCCCCAATCTATCTCGTGTTCGAATATCGTTTTCAGGTAGCCGGAGGCGAAAAATATATGCGTTTTATCGCGGCAGGCCAGGTCGCCGGTAAAATAACTCTCCGGACAGGGGGCGTCGATCTTAAATTGCTCGCCGTCGTGGCGAACGCCGTTGAGGTCGAAGATGTACACCCAGCCGTCGACGTTGCCCAGGTTCATCAGCACTTTTTTGGAGGTGGGGACGTGAGTAATTATGTTTAAACCCGCCGGGTACTTGGCGCCGGCCCAGCTCTTGACGACGGAGCCGGTAGCGGGGCGGAATTTGTAGATATAGAGGGCGTTGAAGTTGTTGTTCGCGACGTAGACGTAGTTCTCGTCGGCGGCGATGCCGTCGCAGCTCGAGATGCCCCCGACGGCGTAGCTCGTGACCACGGAGCCGGTGGCCGGGGTTATCCTGAATAGCCGGGTGGGGCTTCCCGTCGCGGCCCACAGGTAACCGGAGCTATACGCCAGGCCGTACATGAAAGTACCGGCGGGTTTGGGCGACGGTACGTACGAACCCAGTACGGAACCGTTGTCGGGGTTCATGCGGTATATCGTCTTGGAGATAAAATCGCCCAGGAATAGTTCGCCGCCGCCGTACGTCAGGCCGACGGGGGCCGCCGCAGGCGAGGGAAACGAGTTTATAATCTTATCACGGGCGGCCCACGCGTTCGGCGGCGCCGAGGCGCAAAGCAAGGCTACGATCGTTAATACCACCGGTATACTATACGTCGCCTTCTTCATAAGGCTGGACCTCGCTTGTCGTTATTCCATTTAAATAATACTAATCTTCAATATAAATATAACAGAACGGCGATACTAAGTCAAACCCTTATGGGGACGGTTTCGCCGCCGATTTCGCGGGTACGGGACGCGCCGGAGACGCCGCCGACCTCCGCCTCTCAAGTAGGTGTCGCGGCGCGACGCGAAGCCGAAAATTTGTATTGCCACCCTAATAATTGTATAATATAATTGGCGGATAAAAGAAGGCGAGTTCCTTGACCCAGCTGCTCGTTGGGCCTTCCGCAAACTCCGACCAACTGACGGCCCGGCCTAAGTTTAACCGGCGGCTACGATAGCGGCGACGGCGATCATGTTATCCGGCGGGCCGGAAAGCTTCGACCGTCTTCGCGGAGGGGCCCGAGAGCGGGTTTTTTTTGGGCGCGGCCGGGCCCGGAAGTTTAAAACAGCCACCGCGGAGCGGCTCAGGGGCGGTTTTTTTTGGGCGCGGCCGGGCCCGGGCGAAGCAGCCGGCGCGTCCCGAGGAGTGGTTGTTATGAGGTTCTGGCGGACGCCGCTCGACGCCGAC
>DATKVX010000056.1 GCA_035529855.1 bacterium | reverse complement strand
CGGCGCCGGCCCCTTTTTTATGTGTCGGTTAACGTTGATGTGTTGTATAGTAACGTCTTAATTCTCGGCGTGAGGTTCGGTTGGGCGCCGGGGCGGCTTTTGGGGCCGCGCTTCGGTCAGGTGGCTATTTTAAAGGTCAGGAGGAAGCTTCGTGGGAGAAGGAGAACGGGGGCAACCGCTAGCGGTGCGGGACCGTTGGCTGGCGGCCTTTATAGCCGTAGGCTTGGTCGTATTATATTACGCTTTCAGGACGCATTATCAACACTGCGACGCCATTAAGACGGCGACGAGCATAGACGCGCCGGAAATAGGGATTTTTTTACACCAGAATCACCTCGCATTTACTCCCCTAATTTGGCTTCTCCTGAAAGGCTTACGCCCCCTCGGCTACGGCGGGTCGCCGCTTGCCTTGGCCGCGGCGGTATCGTCGATTTTCACGGGCGCCGCTGCGGCCGGGTTCTTCCTCTTGCTGCGGCGAGTCGGCGTGACGTTGCGGGCGTCTTTACTCGCGTTGGGCGCCGCGACGTTTTCGGCGGCGTGGTGGTTCTACGCCGGGGGCGCGGAACAGCGGTCGGCAATACCTTTTTTCATCGTGGGGGCGTTGCTGCTATTGGCGGCGCCGGCGCGCCGATGGTACTCGGCGGCGGCGGTTGCGGTTTGGCTTTCGGTAGGAGCGTGGTTTCACATTTCGATAACGCTTTTCTTCCCCGTCGCCGCCATATTGCTGGCCCAAAACAAGGAAGGGCGATGGTTGCGTTTATCGATTTTGGGCGCGATTTACGCCGTCTTGGCCTTCCTGCCGTACGTGCTCATCTTTCGGTTATTTTATCGAGGTACCCATGGCGGGTCGTTTTATAAGTGGATAACTTTCCTCCATTGGTGGGGAGGGTGGGGCCGTTTCGATTGGAGTAGGTTTTGGGACGGTGCGTTGCGACTCTTCGCGGCCGCGGTCGCGCCGGGGGACCGTTTAAATTGCTTATTGACCGGCATTAGCTGGGCCGAATTCGTACCGCGACTTGGGCCGGGCGCCGTGTTTTTGGCGGCGGTGATAGCCGTCGTCGCCGTAAAAGGGAAGCGTTTGTGGCGGGAAAAGAGGTGGTGGCTCGCCGCGGGGATAACCTGGTTCCTCGTTTACCATATCTTTTTTTCGTGGTGGGCGCCCCAGAACGCGGAATGGTGGGTCGCCACGATAATGCCGTTGTGGATACTATTCGGTTTAGCGGCGCCGACGCGTCTCGCCTTCGTCCTCCCGGCCGCCGCCGTAATAGCGTGCGTGGCCGCCGTTAATTTCACTCGTTTAATACTACCTACCAGCCGCCCCGGCCGGGACCCGGCCGAGCGGGCGGCCTGCGTAATCGCGACCGCCACGCAGCCGGGCGACGTCATTTTAATTTCGCGTATGCGCACGGCGATCTGGCTCGACAACCAGACGAAACGCACCCGCATAGTTGGGGGGTCGGGCGGCCGTAGCGAACTCAAAGAGGTCAAAGAGTTTATTAACGACGTCACCCGCCCCTCGCCGAAAGTCAAGGGGGGGCGCGGCGACGCCTTCCTCACGGATTACGAGTTGGATAACGCGGACCTGGGCCCGGGGGTCGATGGGAATAAAATGCGGGCGTCGCTATTTCGTATAATACGCAACGCCGAGCCGGTGGCGTTGGTGCCGTTCAACGGATGGCCGAGGGTCCTGTACCGTTGTCGCGGGGCGGCCAAGCTTAAACCGTTGAGGATTTACGAAGCGGAGCGCGGGACGCAGAAAAAAGAATTCAGGGTCCTCCGCGACGCCGGTAATGTAAAACGGTTCAACGTCAAGGTGCCGAAGGAGGGCCGGTACGTGGTCTGCGTGCAGGCGCGCGGTACGTTCGCGGGGGGCGAGTGGCCGGCGGCATGGGTGGCCGTAGACGGGAAGGCGCTCTCGACGTTCGTAGTTACGAGCGATTATTGGTGGTTTTACGAGACGAGGGCCGCACTCGACGCCGGCGAGCACGAGATTAAGATTACCCTGCGCAACGGCATGCTTGACCGCGCCACCGGCGAAAAGCGTTTCTTATATCTTAACCGGCTCGCGGTGTATCGCGACCCGGGCGAAGAGCGCGGGGCGGGGAAGCTCGCCGAGGAACGGAGGCCGCCGTTCCCCCTTGACTAATCGATGGGTTTCCCCTATCCTCCCAACATGAAAAAACGTCGTCGCCTTCTCGTAGTAGACACGATGAACCTGGTGTTTCGTGCTTACTACGCGCTTATCGGCCGCCCTTTGCGGACGACCGACGGCCGCAACACCTCCGCCGTATACGGCTTCGCGCGGATGTTGCTCAAGGCGTTGGCCGATTACCAGCCCACCCACGTCGCCGTCGCGCTGGAGGGCGGCGGCCCCTCCTTCCGCGAGGAAATTTACCCGGAGTACAAGGCTACGCGCAAGGCGCCGCCCGACGACCTCGTCGCGCAGCTCGAGCCCGTCAAGGAGTTCGCCCGCCTTTTGGGCCTGGCGGTCGTCGAGAAGGAGGGGATGGAGGCCGACGACGTGGCCGCGACGCTCGCCCGCGGCGGCGCCGGCCGCTTCGACGACGTGCTCATACTCTCGGGCGATAAAGACCTAATGACGCTGGTGGGCGGCGGCGTGAAGTTGCTCGCGCCCAAGACCGGCGTCTCCGACGTCGAGGAACTGGACGCCGCGGCGGTGGAGGCCAAGATGGGGGTCCCGCCCGCGGCGGTGCCGGACCTCCTGGCGCTGGAGGGCGACAGCGTCGACAACGTCCCCGGCGTCCCCGGCATCGGCGAGAAGACCGCCCGGGCGCTGCTCGAGCAATACGGCTCGCTCGAGGCGGTGTTCGAACACGTCGACGAGGTAGAGCCCAAGCGCGCGCGGACGGCGCTCGAGAAAGGCCGCGCGTCGGCCGAGCTTTCGCGTACGCTGGTCGCGCTCAGGGACGACCTCGCGCTGGGCCTGGACGCCGCCGCGCTCGAGCCCCGGGGCCGCGACGAGAAAGCGCTGCGCTCCTTTTTGAAGGAATATGAGCTCAAGACGCTGGCGGAGGAGCTGGACGTCGGCGCGGAGCCGGCGGACGAGCTGAAGCCGGACCTGGTCTCGGCCGAGGAGCTCGCGCCCACGGCGCCGGAGGCGTCGGACGAATGGCTCGGCCTGGAGGCCGTCATCCGGGGGGGCGAGTTTGCGGGGGCGGCGGTGGCGGCGGGGCGCGAGCGCGTAACGTTGCTCGACGGCTCGCCGGCCGAGGTCGCACGCAAGCTCGGAAAAATTTATCAGGAATCCGAGCTGCCGCTGGCGGGGCACGACACCAAGCGGCTGGTTCACCTGTTGGGGCCGGCCGTCAAGTTCGACGGCGACACCATGCTCGCCGCGTACCTCCTCAACCCCGAGCGCGTAAACTACCGGCTGGCGGACCTGGCGTACGAGTACCTCAAGGTCCACCTCCCCGCGGAGGAGGCGGAGGGGGAGCTGGCGTTCGGCGAGGGCGCGGCCGAGGATGCCGCGGCTCGAGCGCAGGCCGTGGCCCGGCTGGCCGAGTTGACGGCGCGCCTCGTCGAGCAGCAGGATATGGGCGAGCTCTACCGCGACCTGGAGGTCCCGCTGGCGCCGGTGCTGGCCGCCCTCGAGGAACGCGGCGTCAAGATAGACCGGCCCCACTTCGCCAAACTGGCGCGCAAATTCGAGAAGCACTTGAAGAAGGCCGAGGGCGAGCTGTACGAGCTGGCCGGCGGCGAGTTCAACCCCAACTCCCCTATACAACTTCGTGAAATACTATTCGACAAGCTGGGCCTGAAGCCCAAGCGCAAGACCAAGACCGGCTACTCCACCGCCGCCGACGTCCTGGAGTCGTTGGCCGAGGAACACCCGCTCCCGGCCAAGATATTGGCGTACCGCGAGCTGGCGAAGCTCAAGAACACGTACGTCGACGTCCTGCCGACGCTGGCGGACAAGGACGGCCGCGTACACACGACGTTCAACCAGGCCGTGACCGCCACCGGCCGCCTGAGCTCGAGCGACCCCAACCTCCAGAACATCCCCGTCAGGACGGACCTTGGCGCCGAGATCCGCAAGGGCTTCATCCCCGGCGACGGCCTGGTCTTCCTGTCGGCGGATTACGCCCAGGTGGAACTCCGCATCCTGGCGCACGTCGCCGACGACCCGGGCCTGCAGCACGCCTTCGCCGAGGGCAAGGACATCCACGCCGCGACGGCCGCGGAGCTGTTCGACGTCCCGTTCGACGGCGTGAACCGCGAGCAGCGAACGCTCGCGAAGGCCATCAACTTCGGCCTGGCGTACAAGATGGGGCCGCGCCGCCTCGCCCGGGAGACGGGCCTCTCGGTCAAGGAGGCCGAGGCGTACATCGAGAAGTATTTTACGCGCTACCCCGGCGTCCGCCGCTTCATCGACGAGGAGATCGAGCGCGCGCACCGGGAAGGCTACGTCCACACCGTTTTGGGCCGCCGGCGCTACTTGCCCGATATCGCGTCGGAGGACAACCGCGCCCGGGCCGCGGCCGAACGCGTCGCCGTGAACATGCCCATCCAGGGGTCCGCGGCGGACATCCTCAAGCTCGCGATGGTGGCGCTCGCGCGCCGCCTGCGGGGCGAGCCGCTGCAGGCGTGGATGCTGTTGACCATCCACGACGAGCTGCTGTTCGAGGCGTCGCCCGGCGACGTCGCCGCGCTGGAGGAATTGGTCAAAGAGGAGATGGTCGGCGTTTTAAACCTTAAGGTTCCGCTCGAGGTACACGTCGGCGTGGGCAATAATTGGCTCGAGGCCCACGGTTAAGCTTATCGTCAGGAGGCTTGGAATTGCGGTTATCAGTTCCGTTAGTCATTGTGGCGGCGGCCGCGCTGGCGGCGGCCGGCGGTTGCGCGAAGAGTGCGGAAGAGGTTATAGTTGTAACCGAGTGCGACTGCGACGAACCCTGCCCCGACTGCGTTTGCGAGAAAGAGGGTAAGGCCGGCGGCGCCCCCGGCACGGCCGAAACCGCGGCCTGCGCCGAGGAAAGCGGACCCTAAGCGGCAGGGTAAAACGGGGGGCGGTCTAGAAGCCGCCCTTAAGGAGGAGAGCGACATGCGGAAGGCAATCTTTATCACGACGGCGCTGGCGGCGGCCGCGCTGATGGTCGCGGGTTGCGGCAAGAAGGCCGCGGAAGGGCCTTCGCCCGACGAGCTCAAGAGCGAAGTCGCCGGCGTTACGGGCGAGCTGAACGCTTACATGAGCGAACACAGCTTCGCGAATACCGACGCCGGCGAGTTGGCGGTCGAGCTCAAGAAGCTGGCCGGCAAGTACGGCGAGCTCGAGAAGCGCGCCCAGGGTATGAAGACTCAGGGCGGCGACGAGCGGTACGGCGACGTCGGCGGCCTGGCGGGGGAAGGCCGGGCCAAGGCCGCGGCGCTGGCCGGGGCGGTCGCCGGCGGCCCGCCTATGGGCGACGTCGCGAAGATGGCGGCGCTGAACGACGCCGTCGAGAGCTGGGCGGCTTACAGCGATGAGGTGGGAGCGCCGCCGGGTGTGGGCGAACCGGCCCCGCCGCCGGGTGTGGGAGAACCCGCGCCGCCGGGTGTGGGTGAACCGGCTCCGGCTCCCGCGCCGGGCGAACCTAAGGAACCGGGCGAGCCAGGCGAACCGGGGGGCGAGCCGCGTTACCCGGGTAAAGGCCACCATTACGGCTGGTGGAAGAACCCGGAGTGGGCGCGCGACCGCGGTACGCGGCCGTTGCCGGAGGGCGACGTACCCGGCACGGGCGAGATGGAACGGAAGCGCGAGCGCGAGCGTAAGCGCGATGCCACCGGAACCGGCCCGGAACGCGAGCGTAAGCGCGACCGCGAACACGTCAGGCCCGGCGGCGGTAAAGGCGCGGGCCCGGGCGCGGGCGCGGCGCCTGGAGGGGCCGGCGGCGCGGGTAAAGGCGCCGGCGGCGGCAAAGGCAAAGGGAAGGGGGCCGACAAGGGCGGCGCCGCCGGCGGCCAATAGCGGTAGCCGGTAAAAAAGAAAAGGAGCCGCAAAGGCTCCTTTTTTATATGCCGAGGGCGGGGCTCGAACCCGCACGGCCCGTATGGGGCCAGCGGATTTTAAGTCCGCTGCGTCTGCCAGTTCCGCCACCTCGGCTCGAGGCCGCATAGTTTAACCGCTTAGCGGGAGGTTGTCAAGGGCGGGGGTTGGGCGTCGTCGCGCTCTATATAAGGATATTTTATTGCCCGGCTAAACCCGCGCGGCGGTACCGTAGTCAAAACCTTGGATTGCGCTGGATTTGCGGCCCGAACGGGGTTATATTACGCCTCGTACGAGCCACGTCGCAATAATTCAACGCCGGAGGCCACCGTGAAACGCTTTATTCTCCTTACTATTATCTTACTTCCGTTCGTGACGGCCGCCGCCGCGCCGCAAGGCGACGCCGAGGAAGAAGCCGCTCGCATCATGCAATCGACGGCCGAGACTTTTCGCGGCATGTTCACGGCGATGGACGAGCAAACCCTCCGCCCCTTCGCCGGGATGTCGGCCGGCGGCGAATTCGAGGAGATGGAAGTCCTCGGGCGCCTCGCCCGGAGCGAGCAAGGCCGGGAGGTCGTCGGCGCCTTGTGTCGCCGGGCCATGGAGGGCGACGATCCCTACCTCAAGCTCGTCGCGTTTAACTTCCTCTCGGATACCGAGGAGCCGGAAGAGGCCGCCGCTTACCTGCCGGCCCTCTACGAAAGCATCTCCGACGACGACGTATATGCGCTGGCGACCGTCGCCGGCGCGGCGTTTTACCAGGCGCCGGAAGAGAGGCCGTCCCCCGGCGTCGGCGAGCTGTACGACCGCCTCGGCCGGGATTTGCAAAGCGAGGATAAAGCGGCCCGCCTCAAGGCGGCGAAGTTCCTGGCGTTGAGCATGGTACCGTCGGAGCGCGCGCGGGCCCTGGTCGCGCTCGGGATGCAGAGCCCGGACGCGGACGTTCGCCGCCTATGCGTGATGAACCTCGCCTACGCTTACGACGGCCTCGCCGAGTCGCCGGCCGACTACGACGCGGTCGAGGCGGCGCTCCGCGACGTGGACGCCTCGGTGCGGGGCTTCGCCGCGCGGCGCCTCGGCACCACCGGCGACGCCGATTTCGTCCCGGCCTTGCTCGCGCTGTTGGACGACAAGGAAGTATCGGTACGGCGGGCCGCGGCCGGCTCCATATCCTCGCTTCTCTCGTACGCGCCGACCGCCGACAAAGATGTATCGAAGAAGTTGCTGAAGAGGCTCAAGGCCGAGGGCGACGGCGTGACGCGCTGCCGCCTGGCCGAGGCCTACGGCGCCGCCTCCGTTGATAAGGAAGGTTGGGCGAAAAGCCTCACCGACGACGGCTACTGGGCCTTCTTCACCGGCCAATGGCGCGAGAAGGACTTCGACGGTTATTATATTGAATCCGAAAGCGGGGGCTGGGGCGGCGGTTGAGGGCCGCCGCCGGTTGAGGAACAGCCGGTAGAATAACGTAAATATATCGACGCACGCCGGGGCCACGCGGCCCGAGGCACACATCTCGAGGAGACCCCTTATGAGGCTCTTGACAAACGTTCTCGCCCTAACGTTGGTCGTCGCCGCGGCCGCCGCCGCCGTCGCCAACGGCCACACCTCCGACGCGCCGCCGCCCGTTGGGCCCGACTACAAGGATAATCCGCCGGCGAGCGCCGACGCGGCCCTCGCCGACGCCCGGACGTATTTCGACGAGGCGTCGTATGCGTGGGCGCTGGCCGCGGCCGAGGAGCTCGCCAAACGTTGGCCCGACGGCCCGGCTCGAGACGAGGGCGACCTGGTCGCGCTGCGCTGCTACCTCCAGCTCGAAATGTGGCCCCAGGCCGACGAGGGCTTTGCCGCGTACTTCAAGCGCCATGAGAAATCGGTCTGGGCCGCCGACGCCGCGGACCTGCTGGTAGACGCGTACTCGGAGACGAGCCACGTCTACGACAGCTGGGGCTGGCAGTCGTACCTCGGCGAGAAGTACGACTTCTACGTCTACGGCGACGAGGACGACCGCGCCAAATTCGACAAGCTGCGGCGCCGCGCGTTGAAGCAGGCCAAGAGTGTGTACCAGGGCCTTATTAAAAACGCCGCCGGCGACGAGCGGGCTTACCTCGCCGACCGGCTGGTCGTGAACTACCTGATTATGTACCCGTACTTCGACTGGGACCGCGACGACTCGAGCCGCAGTTACGGCCGGCGCGCGCCTTACCTGAAAGACGTAAGCCGGCTCGAGATGAGCGACGACATGCGCTCGGTCCTGGCCGTCGAGGAGGCGCTACTCGAGCTCGCGTATTTGCCGGCCGACGACGACGCTTGGGAGGCGGCGAACCTGGCCCCCGACGAATACGACCGCTGGCTGCAGGAGCGGCGCTTCGCCGCGGGCCGCGCGAAGTTGGAGGAGATAGCGGCCTCGTACGGCGACGCGCCCGGGGCGCTGCTGGCGCGGGCGGCGCTCGCCCACTACGACGTCACGTTCCTCGACGACCCCGCCGCGGCGGCCACGGCCTTTGACGAGCTCGCCGATTCGCTCGAAAACGAAATTTACGCCGAGCTGAACCGCCGGTACGCGCGGCACCTGCGCGCGCCGGCGCTGGCGCTATTGCACGTCGACGCCGACCCGGCGAAGACGCCGCCGGTGTCGCTCGAGCTGGCTTGCCGTATAATCCCGGAGGTCGAGCTGACGGTTTACGACGTCGACCCGGCGAAGTACCTCGAGCTGCAACGCGACCTCACGGCGGTCGAGTCGGTGGCGGAGACTACCGCCGAGGCCGAAGGGCAGGGCGTGGCCCGCGTCGAGGAATACCGGCCGCTCCCGACGGCGCAGCTGCCGGGGGTCAAAGGCGAAGTCGCGAGGTGGACCGTCGCGACCGGCTGCGCGGAGGACGACTACCACGTCAAAAAAGTGGTCGCGACGCGCGACGACCTCGCGCCGGGCCTGTACGTGGCGGAGGCGCGCGCGGGGGACGAGCTCTCGCGGGCGATGTTCTTGTTGACGGGGGCCGCGGCCTTAACGGCCACCGACGACGAGGAGCTCTTCCTCCAACTCGTCGACGCGCAAACCGGCGCGCCGGCGGCCCTCGGCGACATTTGGGCCTACAATATCTATTACAAACCGGGCGAACGCGGTTACAACGAAGAAGTCGTGGACGCGCTCGACGTTGACGCGGCGCCCCGCGGCGACGGCGTTTTAATAGACCTGACCAAATTCCAGAAGGGCAGCACCGCGTTCTTCGTTCTGGAGTCGGCGCTCGGCCCCGCCGTCTACCGGTGCAACACCGCCTGGCAACCGCGCGACCGCGATGGCATAACGGGAACGGTCATTACGGACCGGCCGCTCTACCGCCCCGGCGACAAGGTATCCTTCAAGGGCATCGTGCGCCGGGTGGATTACATAGAGAAGGTCCTGGCGCCGGTGGCGGGCCGCGACGTAGAGGTCGTTCTATCCTCGCCCGACGGCGAGGAGGTCTGGAAGGAAAAGGCCGTCACGGACGAGTTTGGCACCGTCGCCGGCGAGGTCGAGCTCCCGGCGGGGGTCCGGCTGGGACTCCAGACGATATACGTAAAGTGGGAGGAGGAGGATAAGGAATATTCCGTATCCGGCACCTTCGACCTCGAGGAGTACGAGAAGCCGGAGTACGAGGTGGTCGGCACGACGGCCAAAGACCGGTACTTCTCCGGCGAGAAGGTGGAGCTCGACGTCGTCGGCGCGTACTACTTCGGCGCGCCCATGGCCGGCGCCGCACTGTCGTACGAAGTATATCGCAGCGGCTACACGCCCAAAGATTACGAGTACGATAAGCTTGTCAAGAAGGGCGAAGGCGTGCTGGACGCCGAAGGTAAATTCCGGCTGGCCTTCGATACCGCCTGGGCCAAGCGGTACGACAATTACTTCACGATACACCTCAAGGTGACGGACGTGAGCGAGCGCGTCGTCGAGGAGACGGCCTATGCGAACACGTTCAAGACGGACCGCTTCGTCAGCGTCTCCACCGACAAATACGACTACCGCGCCGGCGAGACGGTGAAGGTGGACCTGTGGACCGACGACTGGTACGACAATCCGGTCTCGAGCGAGGTCGCGGTCGCGGCGTACGAGTACCTGTGGGACAGCGAGCGCGGGTACTACCGCGGCGACGTACTCTACGAGACGCGAGCCGTCACCGACGCCGACGGCCAGGGCGTCACCGAGTTCGAGCTAGTCGAGCCGCCGGACGAGGTGGAAGTCGTCGCCCGGGTGAAGGGGATGAACGGCGCCGAGTACGAGACCTCCGCCACCGTCGAGTTCGTGGCGGGGCCGGTGGAGACGACGGTACGCAAGCCGGAGATTGGCATAACCGTCAGCGAAAATTACCCCACGCTGGGCGACGAGGTCGAGGTCTCGCTGGAGTCGCGCTTCGACGACGCGGAGTGTTTGATAACGATTTACTCGGGAAGGGTCGTAGGCGTCCGGCACGTCAAGTTGTCCAAGGCGGAGCTGGGCTCGAGCGCGACGTTCACGCTGGCGGTGGACGACGCCATGGTACCCTCCTGCAGCCTTTATGCCGCGGTGATACGGGACGGCTCGTCGTGGACCGACAACGAGTCGCTGTACGTGACCAACGCCAACGTCCGGATGGAGGTGGAGGTGGAGGCCGGCTGCGGCGTCTACCGGCCGCGCGAGGAGGCGACGGTGACGGTTACGTGCGCCGACCCCGCCGGCCTACCGCTGGCCGCGGACGTATCGCTGGCCGCGGTGGACGCGTCGCTGCTGGCGCTGCGGCCCGACCGGACGTACGCCGTGCCTTCCGCGTTCGAGGGCGCGCTGGGCCGCTACGGCTACCTGCAGCAGGACGACTCGCTCGCTTACCGCGGCTTCGTAGGCCGCGCCGTCTTCTGGTTCCCCTACTATCCGTATTATTACGGCGCGTACGGGACGTACTTCGTTCCGGAAGACGTCGAACGTTGGGGCCCGGCCGCGGGGATGCTCGAGCGCCTTTACCTCCCGGCTTTCGTCGACTCGAACCTCGACGCGTACTTCAGCGTCGCCGACGTGGACCTGCTCGGGCGCGAGGCGGCGTACTACCGGGCGCGGGGCGACCGCGGCATCGGCCTCGTCGACTCGCTATCGGGAATCACGTACCGGGGCGGCGGCATGGGTGCCGGCGGCGGTTACGGCATAGGCGGCTCGGCAGAGGGAGAGGCTGAGATGTCGTTGGCCGAGCCCAAAGCGGCGCCGCCCGAGGCCGGCAAATTGAAGCGGGCGGAGGCCGACGACAAGGAGAAGGCCGGCGAGTTCGCCGAGGCCGAGGTCCGCAAGGAGTTCGCCGATACCGCGGTGTGGCTGCCGCACGTCCGCACCTCCGACGCGGGGGACGGGGAAGCTTCGTTCAAGCTCCCCGACAACCTGACCGAATGGCGGCTGATGGCGCTCGCGCTCGACCGCGGCCAGCGCTTCGGCTGGGGCTGGAGCTCGTTCGAGGTCAACAAGTTCGTCATCGCCCGGTTGAAGGCGCCGCGCTACTTCGTCGCCGGCGACGTCGCGCGCTTGACGGCCATAGGCCACAATTATTTAAAAGAGGCCAAGGAGTTGAAGCTGTCCGTCGAGGAGGAGGGGCTCGTGGGCGTACGGGGCGAGGCGTCGACGACGGAAGACGTTCCGCCCGACGGCAAGGCGGTCCTCTACCGGTGGGTGGAGGCGCCGACGGCGGGCGAGGCCCGTCTCACGACGTCGGCCCTGACCGACGTGGAGTCCGACGCCGCGGCGCTCACGCTGCCGATATATCCCCACGGCACGCAGATCCGCCAGGCGTTCGGCGGCCGGCTGCGCAAGGAGGTATCGCACGAGCTCACGGTCGCCGAGGGTATGGTCCCGGACACCTTCGCCGGCGAGCTGTACGTCACGCCGTCGCTGGCGGCGACGCTGAGCCACGGCCTCGACTTCTTTGAAAAATACCCGTACGACTGCGTCGAGCAGACGCTCAATCGCTTCCGGATGAACGCGCTGTTGGCCGCGGCCGCGGCGGACCTGGGCCTCGAGCAGTCCAAACTGGCCGAGGGATTGACGGAGGCCGTCGACGAAGGGTTGGCGCGGCTGGCCGAGCAGCAGACCTCGGAAGGCGGCTGGCCGTGGTGGAAGGGCGGCCGCGAATCGCCGTATATGACGGCCTACGCCGTCGACGGCCTCGGCACGCTGCGCGGCAACCCGTTCCTATCCGAGAACGCGGCCGCCAGGGTGGACAAGATGTACGTTGCGGGGGAGAAGTACCTCGCCGGCTACGTCGAGGATTGGCGCAACAACCGCGACCGCTATCCGGCGGCGCTCTCGCTCTATATTTGCGACGTCGCGTTGCGGACGGGCATGTTGAAGGCGGACGACGACGCCGCGGCCGAGGTGGCCGACTACTACTTCGAGTACCGCTCGCCGCACAGCCACATGAGCCTCGCGCTGCTGGCCTCGGTCCTGCACCAACTGGGCGACGAGCAGCGCCTGGCGGTGGTCCTCAGGAATTTGGACAACGGCGCCAAATTGGGGCGCGACAACACGCTCCACTGGGGCGAGGAACCGGAGAACTGCTGGCGGTGGTGGGACGACGGCGTCGAGACGACGGCCAAAGTCCTCGACGTCAAGCTGGCGTACCAGGCCGACGGCCCGCAGCTCCCGTACGTCGTGGACTGGCTCGTCGACCAGCGGCGCGGCGCTTCCTGGAAATCCACCAAGGACTCCGCCGCGGCGACCACCGCGCTCATACGCTACATCCTGGCGCGGCCCGAGTTGGCGGCGCCCATCGTCGTGGCGTACCGCGCCGGCAAGGCCGAGGGCGGCATGGAGCTCGAGCCCACCGCCTACGAGGCGCCGGGCGAGGCCGTAACGTTCACGCCGGACGAGTTCACCGCCGGCGGGAACGAGATGAGCTTGACGCGTACGTCGGGCGAGGGGCCGGTGTTCTACACGATGGCGGTGGAGTACTACGCCGAGGGGAAGGACCTCCCCGCGGTCCAGGGCTCCGTAACGCTCGAGCGGGAGTTCTACATCATTAAAAAGGAGTTCAAGCGCGGCAAGTTCAAGGAGAAGCGGCTGCCGCTGAACAGGGCGCTGCAGTTGG
Source organism: bacterium (assembly GCA_035529855.1). Lineage (NCBI taxonomy): Bacteria > bacterium. The sequence continues at coordinate 50,405 of DATKVX010000056.1, read as the reverse complement.
GCGAGGAGCTCGAGGTGGAGCTGAAGATAAACTCGCCGTACGACTTCGACTACGTCGTGTTGGAGGACCCCAAGGCCGCGGGCCTCATCTTCCTCGAGACGCGTTCCGGCTACAACTGGCCGCTGGACGCGTACGTCGAGCTGTGGAACAAGCAGCGCAACGTCTTCTTCGAGCGGCTGCGCGCCGGCGAGACGGTGGTCACCTATCGCCTCCGCGCCGAGGTGCCGGGCGAGTACGCGGCGCTGCCGGCTCGCATCTACGGCATGTACAGCCCCGATATTGGCTCGAACACGGCTTCGGGCCGGCTCGAGGTTGCGGATAAATAACTCGCGTATAACTACGAAAAAGGCCGCCCGCGCGGGCGGCCTTTCTTTAAATTACCCCCCTAACTCTTAAATTTCCGCCGTAGTAAAATGGTTCCGTAGCACGCGGCGAAGAATCCGAAGAAGGCTGCGGCTTCGGCTGCCGACGCTTCGCCGCATCCGCAAGGTTTCGTACATAGGGTCCACTCGTTAGCCGCCGCGGGGGAGGCGTAGTACTGCGGGTGTTCCGGGCGCCTGTCGTACTTCTTCGCGAAGTCGAACGCCTCTTTCATGCTGACCTTATTATCATTATTCACGTCGGCGGTTTTAGGGTCCGGAGAAGTCGGATGGGTTCCGGGGAAAACGGTCGGCGGATAGCCTTCGTAAACTGCGGCCGTCCACCAATAGGTAAATTCGCCGTATCCATCCGCGCCAAATCCCGGGGGGGATTCGGCACCGTATGCGGACTCGTCATATTTGGACGCGGTCGCGACGACTAAATTTCTGCCCGATAGCGCGGCGAGGTCGTCGACCATGCCGCCGCTGTAGCATTGTTTGAAGACGAACTTCATCTGGCCGGCCTGGATTTTATTGATCAAAGCGGCGAACCGGTCGTCCGTAATTTGCTCGGCGTAGTAAAGGCATATGTAGCAGTCTTTGCCGCTTTCGTAACCGCCGTGGTTGTTTACGTAGACGAAGAGTATGTCGTCCTTACCGAGTTTCCCGGCCAACGTCGTTAGTACACCCACGACGTTCGCCTCCGTCGCGGCGTAATCTACGTCGTTGTCGCCGTCCCCGTCGAGGTCTACGCTTACGCCGTCGGCATATATAACGTAGACGTTGTCGTCGCCGTTGCCGTCGAATCTTTTTTGAAGCGTGTAGTATATGAACTTGAGGTCGTTGAGATAGCGAGGGTTATTCATCCAAGCGTTTACGCCCCCGCTTATCAGGACGTGATACTTTTTATTCTTCGAGGGCTCTTTGAAGGGGTACTTTTCTAAGGCCGGGACCTTGATTTCTTTCCACCACTCATAGTCCTTAATGCGGCCGATTTCCTCGGCGGCGCCTTTTGTGATTCCCCCAAACGCGGGTAGCATCTTGGGAGGGAAATGGCAATCGATTACCGAGGGTGCGCCTTTCATCGCGTCCGCGTAGACCAGTTTAGCGGGATGGCCCCAGTCCGCCCCGGGTACGTCGTCGACGAAGTATACCCAGGAGTCTACTTTCGGGGCGTCGAACTTGTGGCCCATCACGTCTTCAATTACGGTTCCGGCGCGGACCGGCCCCGGGCTGTTGTAAACTTCCCGTTCGCCGATATCTCCCTTGAAGACCTCGGTTACTACTATTTTGTATGCGTCATCGCTGCGGAGTTTGAACCTTTCGGCCTTCAGGAACATATCCCCCGGCGCGACTTCCTCCTGGGCGATCGCCGCCGCCGCGAGTATAATCGCCAGCGCCGCTGCGAACGGTAGCGCTTTTCTATACATGTAAGGACCTCCGTCGGTATTTAATCCCCGGTAAATTATCCTATCCCCACTATTCATCCTAACCGCCCCGTTCTCGCGCTATAAAAATCACCTCCTCCAACCGCGCCCTAAAAGGGTTTATTCGCACAACAAAGCCAACGCCTCTTTAGTTACGTCCCGAAATTCGTCGACGTTCGCGGGCGGGAACCGGCACTCATAATCTGTTAGCTCGCACGTGTCGGTCGTTATGAATACCACCCGGCACGGATGCCCCCAGTCGGCGGGCGGAACTTCGTCCACGAAGAACAGCCAGCTTTTGGCGTCGGGACCTTCCAACGGTTCCCCGTGTAGTTCTCGCACGACGTAGCGCGGCCCGACGATTTCGGGGAAGATGTATATTCGATATTCCCGTAATTCCGCCGGGTCGTACAGTTGCTTGACGGCGTTGCGGGACTTCTCCCAGGCGTCGTCGGGGAACAAGGACGATATATACGACGGCGGCGGAGGCGCGAACGACGAACCGGTCATAACAAATGTAAACGCTATCATTGCGATGATAACCGGCCTTACCCTCATAACGGCTCCTTGGGGCCCGTATCGCCGGCGACGAACCGAAATTAAAATCCCGGGCAGGCCTAAGGCCCAACCCAGGTAGATGCTTACTGACGCGTCGGCGTAGTTTTTATTTAACCCCTCGTTACCGCCGGCCGCGGCATCCTCTACCCCGTGGGGAGCCAGCCTGCTTAAGAAAAGCGTGTTATATTTAAAATAAATTCTTGCATATGTCAAGGGTAAACTTAATTACTTGACAAATGCGATTGGTATAGTAGCTTATAATCGGTTAAGCGCAATAGCGCTTTAAAGTCGGTTCTTCCGTCGAAGAGCGCCTGGCCTTTTTTTATTTAAAATTGGTTGTTGCTGGTTTTCGCTTTAACGCCCGGAGCGGCGTTCGTTTTTCGGGGTATTTCGCCGGAATTAAGTCGTAATAAAAAGCCGCCCGAGCGGGCGGCCTTTCTTTCTCAACGTCGCGCCGTTTAGGCCTTGAACTTACGTCTGACGAATATAAGGCCGTAGGCGCCGAAGAACAGGCCGAAGAAGAGGGCGATCTCGGCCAGCGAGAGCTGCGCGCAGTTGCCGCACTCGTCGACTTCCGGGACGCCCGGCTCGAGCGCGCCCTTGCAATTGATAAGGCCGTAGCCGTACTGGGTATCGTATCCCGGAAGGCCCTTGTCCGTGGCGGACCCGCGCAATTTATTGCGCACGTCGTCGTTGTCGGTGTAGCCGCTGGCGATGATGAGCGCGGCCAGGCCGGCGGCGTGGGGAGAGGCCATCGAGGTCCCCTGGAGGAAGTAACTGGTGAAGGTGGTTACGTTGGCCAGCGCCTCCGGGAAGCCCGGCAGCAGTCCCGGCTCGTACATCTGGTCGTACGTCATCTGCAATACGCCGTCGGGGTAGCCGTCGTTGCTTTTATCGACCTTGGTATCGCCCCCCGGCGCTACCAGTTCCTGGCCTATGCCGTAGTTCGAGTACCACGTCAACTCGCCGTCGTAATCGACGGCGCCCACCGCGATGACGCTGTCGTAACCCGCGGGGTAGAGTACGGTGTCGGCGCCGTCGTTGCCGGAGGCCGCGACGAGGACCAGGCCCGCGGCCTCGGCGTCGTCGCAGGCGGTTTTGATTATTTCCGTCAAGGCGCTCCCGCCGAAGCTCATGTTGACGACGTGGGCGCCCTTCTCCCGGGCGAAGTCTATGCCGTCCGCAATGTCGGCGGACGTCCCGCCCCCCGAGTTGTCCAGGGCCTGTATCGGCATTATGCTGCAGAGGTGGCCCAGGCCGGCGACGTTGAGGTTGTTGTTCGTCGTCTGCGCGATCGTCCCGGTGACGTGGGTGCCGTGGCCGTTCTGGTCGTTAGGGTGTTCGTCGTCGTGTACGAAGTCGTAGCCGGCGACGAAGCTCGTGCCGGCCAGGTCCGGCGCCTGAACGTAGCTCGAGCCGTCGACCTCTTCCCGCTCGTACGACGGGATGGGATGGTTTTCGTAGGCCACGCCGGTGTCGATGACGGCCACGATGACGCGCGGGTCGCCGCGCTCGACGTCCCAACCCTGCTCGGCGTAGATGAATCCCGGCTTGTTGAAGTGCCACTGGAATTGGTAGAGGGGGTCGTTGGGCTTCCAGAGCGCGTGGAAGACGTAGTTTCTCTCCGCCGCGCGGACCGAACGCAGCGCTCGAAACCTCTTGGCGTACGATTCTTCCTCGCCCGCGGGGACCGCCAGGACGACCCGCGACGGCGTGACGGCGCTGCGCGCGACGACGTTGCCGCCGGCTCGCTCGACGGCGGCGTCTATGTGGGCGGCGCTCACGGCGTCCGCGAACCGGACTACTACTTCGCCCGGGACGTATTCCGCGCTTTTGCCGGCGCCGTCCACGTCGTACGACGTTTTGACCGTCGCGGCGTTCGCGGGAGGAGGGGTTGCGAACGCGGCGATTAGAAGTGTGGCCGCGGCACCGGCCGCCAGCCGGCCCGGCCTAACGAGTCGCGGCGTCAACAGTATACGGTACGGCATAGAGACCTCTTTCTTGGACGTACGTTATCGCCGGCGGACGTGCCGCCCGTAAAAAGCGGCAGCCCCTCCCGGGCCGTTGCGGCCTCGCCGGCTCGTTCCGTTACTCGCCGTTTATTTTATATTTGCCGGCGTCGCTCGAGCCGGCCCCGCCGCCCTCCGGCAAGGCCCGGAAGGTGTAATTCTTATCCGCGGCCCGGACCTCTTCCAATCGCCGGTAGGCTTCGACGTAGCGGTCCTCCTCGCCCGCGGGGACGGCCACGACCACCCGCGACGGCGTGACGCTGCTGCGCTCGAGTATCTCGCCGCCCGTCTTCGCGACGAACTCGTCGACCGCGGCGTCGCCGAGGTCGTCGTCGAACCAGACTACGATCTGGCCCGCGACGAAGTCCTCCGTTTTGACGACGCCGGCCGTTTCGTGCGACGACTTGACGGGGCCGCAGGAGGTTCCGCCCACCGACGCCACGGCGGCCGCCAAAACGGCGACGGACAGCGCCGTCGATAAGCGGCCGAGCGGCGCGACGGTTCGTGCCGATATCGCGTCGGTACCCATTTTCGCTTCCTTTTCCGTGGTAGCCATTACGTACCTCCTGGTATTGTATAATCCCGCACGTTTTATGTCAAGTTAGACGTTTACGGGGCCCGCAACGTTTATCCTTGAACAACCGCCCCGCCGTCGGTTAAAATGGCGCGTACGGCAGCGTGAGAAACGGAAGTAACCTTATGACTTGTCGCGTTTGGTCGGCGTTTGCGGTTGCGTTCCTCGGCGCCGCGGCCTGCGCGGCCGCCGACGTCGACATCTACGTGAACGGCTCGTACGAGGGCCGCATCGAGGAAGACGGCGACGTCTACGTCGACGGCTCGTACCGGGGCCGGCTGGAGAGTGACGGCGACGTTTACGTGAACGGCTCGTACGCCGGCCGGCTCGAAGACGACGGCGACATCTACCGCGAAGGCTCGTACTACGGCCGCGTCGAAGACGACGGCGACATCTATATCGACGGTTCCTATAAGGGCCGCATAGAGGACGACGGCGACATCTACCTGGACGGGTCCTACTTCGGCCGGGCGAGCGGGATGTTCTTCTGCTGTACGCCGCTCGTCGCCGGGTACCTGATATTCTTCGGCGGGTATCTGTAACGGCGGGGCGCGGCGCTGAAGCCGACCCCGATGGGCTTGTTGAAAAACCAAAGCTTCGGCCGCCCATTAACGATATGCGCGGCAAAGAGGCGAGGAGGATGGATGGTATGGCGAGGATTATCGCGTTTTCACTTTTGACGGCGCTGACGTTTTTTCCGGCGTGGGCGGCGGCGGCGAGTGAAACCTTCGCGTGGTCCGGCGGCGCGTCGGCGCGAAAGTTCGTCCTGGCCAACGCGAGCGGCGACGTTAACGTGGCGGTCGCCGGCGACGAGATCGTCGTGACGGCGACGAAGACGGCGGCCGAGGCGAGCGACCTCGACGACGTCACCGTCGACGTTGAGGAGAAGGGCGACGCCGTCCACGTGAAGGTTAAGTATCCCAGAGACGTGCGCCGGGCCAAGGACGTGCGCGTGGATTTCGACGTGACCGTACCGGCCGGCCTCGGCCGCGTTGACGTCAAGGTAGCCGGCGGGAACGTTACCGTGACGGGTGTTCCGGAGGTCGAGGCGTCCGTGGCGAGGGGCGACGTCGAAATCGCCGACGCTTATAAGGCCGTGAACGTGTCCGTGGCCGACGGCGCCGTGAGCGTGAGAAACGCGGCCCTGCCCACCGAAAAGGTCAAACTTAATACGGTGGGCGGGGAATTAACGCTCGCGGCCGTTTTGCCGGCGGCCGGCGCGGCTTACGACCTCTCCACCGTATCGGGCGACGTGTCCTTGACGTTGTTGGGCGGTACCGACAACTATGACATCGCGGCGAATACCGTTTCCGGCGACGTTACGTCGACGCTTCCCCTCAAGAAGTACGGCGGCTTGGTAGGAAATAGTTATAAAGGCAAGGCCGGAGAAGGTAATAACGCCATCCACATAAGCGTAGTAAAAGGCTCGGTCGACGTCTCCACCGGTCCGGAGTAAGCGCTCGTGGCGAGAACTCGCTTGACTAATAAACCTCCCCCGCGGGGGAGGTTTTTTTCGTGGGTAATTCGCGCTCGGGCGTCGGTTGGTCGCGGCCTTTTCGCGGGAACCGGTTCAGGGTGAGCGAACGGCGAACTCCAGGCCGTGGCCTTCGCTCAGCAGGGCCGTGCCGGCCGGGTTCAATTTAACTTCGCCGGTGCTCCACTTTTGGGAGGGCTCGAGCCACCCGTCGACGAACTCTACGGTGATGTCTTTCACGCCGCGCCGCACGCCGACCGTTAGCGCCGCGCCGTATCGCACCTTACGGTCGCCGAACGGCCGGTCGTTGCGGAGACATTTCACGACCCACACGAAGTCGTCGGCGCCGAACTCGTTTTCATATTGCACTTCGGATACGTTCCCGGGCGCTTCGTCGAATATGCCGACGAGCACGTCGCCGTCGCGACCGAGCGCGGCGAAGTAGTTCGTGGTGTCGGGCCGCCCCGTGGGGCCGTAGTGAACGACGCGCACGTCCTCGGACCGGGCGCCCATCGTACGCGCGATCGCGACCCGGCTTTCGCTGGGGCAATTTAACCCTACGAAGTCGTCGAAGTTTTCCCGCGCTTCGCGGTAACCCTCCTGCGTCGGCTCGCAGCTCGGCGCGGCGAAAACGGCGGCGAGAAGCACGAGGAGCGGAACGGTAATTCGGCCCATATAACCACCCGGTTGGGTTCGGTTTTCGGCTTGCGGAACGTTGCCGCGGGTTCCGTTGAATCCGCGAAGGCCCGGCGGGTGCCGGGCCCGTTAGGCGGCACCGGGATTCGAACCCGGGAATAAGGGTTTTGCAGACCCTCGCCTTAGCCTCTTGGCTATGCCGCCATAAACGCCGCCGGTGCCCGGGCAACGCCCGCCACCGGCGGCTTTTCGGTGAGCGGGAAACGGGATTTGAACCCGCGACATCCACCTTGGCAAGGTGGCGCTCTACCACTGAGCTATTCCCGCGTCGGCTCTCCCAGTAAAACATAACCGCGGGGCGTTGTCAAGCGCCGCCGGCCTTACCGGCGAGGTCCACGCCGGGTGGGGCGGTTGGATCGTCTCGGCCCAGCGCGACCGACGGGGGGAGACATACTTGTTAAGGAAGACGTGGGATTATTTCTGAAGGAATAAGTACGCCCGATGGCGAGGGTGTAAGGTGCACGTGAAGAAATGCGGCCGGAGAACCGGCCCTTTTTTATTCTTTAAATATTTCGTATTAAGGTTATTTTTTACTTGACAACGGGAGTTTTCTAGTGTCTAATGTGCGTGGGTTTAAGGTTAAGGACCTTGAGCGTCTCGTTATCGGGGTCTGTCGGTGGGGCTTCAAAGGGGAGATATGCGTGAAAATGAAAAACGGCTGCTGTCGGCGTAACCGCCAGGGCAGCCGTTTTATATTTACCCTAACCAGGAAGGAGCGATTATGATTAGGAAGAACTTATGGCCGGTGCTCGCCGTGGTATGTTTCGGCGCTTGTTTAATCTTAATGTGCCAGATAAACTTCAAACCCGCGTACGGAGCGCCGGGCGATGGGACGGCTATGTTCCAGCTTGAGCCCGAAACCACTAGCCGGCCAGATCGGATTTCGCAAGGTTTGGGGTACGACGGTACTTATTTGTTATATTTGGACGATTATATATATGACCCTGAAGAGGACGGCAGTACCCATATCTACCCAACCGTGTATAGACTAACAACCGCGGGTTCAATCGCAAGTTCTTTCACCGCGCCGGGAGCGGGACATCAAAAAACCAGTGCCCACAAAGGCCTCGCTTGGGACGGTTCTTATATCTGGGTTTCAATCGCCGGCGAGAAGAAAATTTATAAGGCCGGCAGCGACGAGGCCCCGATAATTACGGAAAACATTTACCCGTACGATATGACCTACGCCGGAGGCAACTTATACGAGGTAGACGGGAATAGCGGATGGGTGTATAAAATCAATACGGGAACGGGTTCGACGGTAAGCTCTTTCCCCGGCCCGAGTACTACGGAAGAGAAATACTTCGGCATGGCTGACGACGGTACGTACCTATATATCGGCACGTACGGCCGTAACCCCAAGATATATAAATACACGTTTGCGGGGACGGCGGAGACGTCGTTCGCGGCGCCCTGCGGCCATCCCCTTGGCTTAGCCTACGACGGTACGTATCTTTGGTGCGTAGACGACGAAACGGAGAAGTTCTGGCGGTTCGAAAAATAAAGGAGCGAGGAAATGAAAACGTACGCGATAATAAGCATCGTAGCATTTTCGTGTGGGATTCTCACCGGGCCCGCGGCGGCGGACACGGTACAGGCGACGTTGACGTTCTCGGAAGAAGACCTCGTATTCTCCGAAATTACCGAGGGCGCAACGGCGTACGAAATCGTTAAATACGGCGATAGGAACGTTTTGTATAACGTACCGAGCGAGCCCCAGCTACCGTTGATGGGTTACAGCTTCAGCATACCTTTCGGCTCGACGGTAACGGCCGTAGAGATAACGTCGTACACCTCGGAACCGGTCGAAGGCGACTATTACCTTTACCCGGGACAATTACCGAGGATAACGGGGTACGGCGACCCGGTGGACCCGTCCGATTATGAGTGGGTATTCACCGACCCGGATACGTATATATACGCCCTGGAGGAACCTTTCCCGGAGAATATACTCGTGGACGCCGGGGCCGGGGAATCGCGCGGGCATTTAATGGCGGACTTTAACCTTTTCCCGTTGCAGTGGACCCCCGCGGACGAGGAGCTGACGCTCTATACCTCGGTAACGGTGCGAGTAACGTATACGCTGCCGGAGGTACCGCCCGACGCCGAGCGCCACGAATGGCCCGACATCTACGACCGGTGGAGCGAGATGGTCGAGGAACAGGTCCTGAACCCGGACGACGTATTAGGTAACCGCGAGCCCGTAAACTACGTAGACGTTATGGAATGGGGCACCGAAACGGTAAACGGCGAGGAAATACCGTGGGTCAAACCCGCGGAGTCGGAATATTACGAGTACAATCTTCCCCACGAGGTGGAAGGTTACCTCGACCCCGACCACGAAGCCGAACCGTCCTACCCCTTCCCGTTCATCGTTATCACGAACGAGAAATGGTGGTACGGCGAGGGACAAGGCGATTATGAGGAACAAGGCGACGTGTGGGGCGCGTTGCAGGATTTCTACGAGTGGAAAATGCGTAAAGGCGAGCCCCTACACATCGTCAAGGTGGACGACATCGTCGATAATTGGGAAGAAGGTGACGATAAACAAGAAAAGATCCGAAACTGGATGAAGGCCGTCGTCGACGTATACAGCACCGAGAATTTCTTCCTCGTCGGCGATACCGCGGCGCCGCCGGGCGCTTACAAAAGTACATGGGATAAATGGGGCCGGTACGGCGTAGTTCCGTCGCGTTACTTATATCCTGGGTATTATTATATCCACGTCTCGGACCTTTACTACACTTGCCTCGAGGGCGATTGGGAACCGGAGTTGGTGGAAGAAAATAACGACATAGTAGGCTATTGGGGGACCGAGGGGTCCCGGCCGGCGTCGTTCCATCCCACCGTCTTCGTAGGCCGGGTACCCATCGGCGACGTCGACCCGCCGGGCGAGCCCGGCGCGACTACACAGGCTGAAATCGAGGCCGGTAACTATTGCGCCAAGCTAATAAAATACGAGACCGAACCTCCCAGCGGGTACGTGAACGACGCGTTGCTCATCGGCGCCGACTTCAGCGACGACGAAGGCCAATGTATAAAAATGAAGGATAAATACTTTTCGTCGTGGTCAAAGACGGAGATATACGAGGATAGCACAAAGAGGTACCCTAACTATCCCAGGCCCCATCACATCTACGACGCGTTGGCGGACGGCCCGGGGATAACCTTTTTCGCCACTCACGGCCACCCTTTGTGTCACTACATTCTCACGCACGGTACGGGTTGGGGCCCCGGCGTGTATATTCAGGAATTTACGGTAGACGAAGGCGTACCGATAACTAACGATATGGTGTTCGCCCACGGGTTAAAGGAAGTAAACGCCGGGGGCAAATACGGCCTTCACTTCGCCCACGCCTGCAGCACGTTCAAGTACGATTGGCGTAACGCGGAGTCCGAGGAGTGCCTGGGCGAGGAGTTCCTGTGCGACGACTACGGCGGGGGCGTCGCTTATATTGGAAACACTTGCCCGGGAACTATATTTGGTTGCTTCAACCTGGCTCACGACTATCTTTTCGACTACCTCCTTAATAAAGGTATGTACGACGTAGGCCGGGCCGTCGCGAAAGCCCGAACGGATTATATAAGAACAAGTAAACGTCATTACGACGGATATGTGCTAAACTTGGGCGGCGACCCGACGATGGAGCTGTGGACCGCGGAGCCGGCGCCGTTAAATATCGACTACGAATGGTGGGCGAACGGTACGATGAAGACCCTTCAGGTTACGGTAACGACCACCGGTAACCAACCGGTACCGGGGGCCAAGGTGTGCCTTTGGGAACGTTGGTACTACCTGACCACTACGACCGGCACCGAAGGTAGGTGCACCTTCGAGGACCTCCTATTCGGCTTCGACGACGGCAAGCTCACCGCGACGAAGCACAACTACAAGCCGGCCCGCGAGGACAACGTTACGATAGGAGAATAATAAGTAAAATGAAAAGAGTTAACGCCTTAGCGGTTCTCATAAGCTTCGCGGCCGCTACCGCAGCTATGGGGGCTTGGAAATTATACGCCTCGTACCCTACGCCGGGGCCCAATCCCCAGGGTTATGGGGGCGGTGGTCCCGAAGCGGGTTATATTGTCATGGCCGGCGCTAATCCGCACATTTATTTTTACTGGTGGATACGTAGTTCAATAATTTCTAGTTTCCCGGCGCCCGGCGGGGCAGGCGCGTGGGGTATAGCAAGAGAACCGGGCGGCGGTTTATTTATTACCAATAGCCGAACGTCTTGGATATACGAGACGACCACCCAAGGATCGTTAGTAAATTCCTTCCGATGCCCGTTCGACGGCCCCGCCGATTGCGAATTCGCGTGGCCGGGTTTCATAGTCGCGATTCCCGACCGTAATATAATCGCCCTTTTAAACCGTAAAACGGGTTCGCTCATCGGCACGTACGCCGGGCCGGGCCGGCGGCCTACCGGGTGTGGCGGTTATGGTCATTTTTACGTTTCGGATATGGGTACGCATACCGTATACGAGGACGGCGTACCGATTATCACGGGAATACAAACCCCCGTGGGCTTGGGTTATACCGCTTCTACAGCCCCCCCTTACGATATTTTGTTGTACGTCGTCGACGACGCCACGGACCGTTATTATATTTATTGGCGTGACGACCTCGCGATTTTACCCGCCTCCCTCGGCCGCGTAAAGGCGCTGTTTAGGTAGGGGCGACTGGCCAGTCGCCCCTACATAGGCTGCCCTCCCGGGCGGCCTCTTAGTTGGGTAAAGGAGTAGATATGAAACGTATCGTGTTTTCCGCGGTAGCCGTTTTGGCGGTCGCGGCGATTCCGGCGTTAGCCGATTACGTATACGAGGGCCAATGGGGTTCGCGGGGCACCGGTAACGGCCGATTCGACAGGCCTCGCGAAGTGGCTTTGGCGCCCAACGGGAACGTTTACGTAGTCGATACCTACAATAATCGTATCCAATACTTCAACCCTACGGGCGTTTATCTCGGTAAGTGGGGCAGCTTAGGTTCGGGCAATGGTTATTTCTATTATCCCGAGGGCGTGGCCGTAGCTCCCAACGGCAACGTTTACGTCGCCGATACACAAAGACACCGCATACAATATTTCACCGCCGGCGGGTCGTTCCTCGGTAAATGGGGTACGTTAGGGACCGGCGACGGCCAATTCGACCACCCCATACGAGTAGCGGTCGCGCCCAACGGTAACGTTTACGTCGCCGACAACCAAAACCACCGCGTCCAATACTTCACCTCGAGCGGTTCCTTCTTGGGTAAATGGGGTTCGTACGGTACGGCGTGGGGCCAGTTTAATCAGCCCAACGGCCTTGCCTTCCTCTCAACCGGCTCTCAGGTATACGTCACTGAGTTTTCAAACCATCGTCTTCAATACTTTACGTCGACGGGTAGTTTCCTCGGCGTATGGGGGTCGTACGGGAGCAGCGACGGCCAATTCAACAGGCCTGCCGGCGTTGGGGCCTCGCCGGCTGGCCGGATTTTCGTAGCCGATGCCTTTAATTACCGCGTCCAGTATTTTACGGCAAGCGGGTCCTTTCTGGGTAAATGGGGTACGCGGGGACCCGGTGACGGGGAATTCGACCGTCCCCTGGGTACCGCCATTACGCCTACGGGTAATCGGGTATACGTGGCCGATTCTTACAACCACCGCATCCAGTACTTCCGCGAGTCGCTTCCCGCGGTCGCGCCCTCGTCGGTGGGGCGGATCAAGGCGTTGTTCCGGTAGGGGCGTAACCCGTTACGCCCTAACCAAAAACCCGGCACGTCGCCGGGTGTTTTTTATATCAGCTTCGCGCCGGCATTCCCTCGGAACGGCCGTAAAAAAGCCGCCGGAGGCCGGCGGCGTTTCGATGAGCGGGAAACGGGATTTGAACCCGCGACATCCACCTTGGCAAGGTGGCGCTCTACCACTGAGCTATTCCCGCCTACGGGTACCTAGTTTATTACCATACCGGCCTAATCCTGTCAAGGCTTTCTAGCCGCCGTCGCGGGCGCGGAGCCTGCGGATTTTATCCCGGACGTCGAGGTAGTCGACGTCGATGGCGTAGACCTTGCGGTATTCGTCCAGGGCGCTGCGGTAGTCGCCCAGCCGCTCGAAGGCCACGCCGAGGTTGTAGTATAACCCGACGGCCTCGTCCTCCGAAACCCCCGGCGTCGAGAGCCCCCTTTCGAATTCCTTGACCGCCATGTCCGGCATATCCTTCTCCAGGAAGCACAAGCCCAACATGTTGCAGGCGCGGATGCGCAGGCCCTGATCGTAGGAGGCTAGCTGGAGGTAGTGGATGGCCTCTTCCGTTATACCCATCTCGAGGTAGGCCAGGCCGAGGTCGTAGCATACCTGCGGGCTTTCGACGACGTCGCCTTCGCCGGCGTCGGGCCGGAAGCCCAGCAGGTCGTCCACGGTTTTGATGGCGCGCTCCGGGGGGAAGGCGGTCTCGCCCGGCGCGGGCTCGGCCTCCGGCTCGGGAGGGCCCTCGTCGGGCGCGGGGATTTCGTCTTTGGTCAGGCTGTCGCCGGTCGGCAAGACCGAAATTACCTGGATGGACTTGCCGAGTCTGGTCTGCGCCGCTTCGTTTCCGGGGTCGATTTCGATTATTTTAGAATAGATCGAAAGGGCTCGCTCTTTTTCGCCCCGCTCTTCGGACAAGCGCGCGAGGTCGACCATCCGGGCGACCATCTCGTTTTTGAACCCCAGCCGGCTGTAAATATCGATGAGGTTCTTCAACGCCGCCGCGTTGTCGCCTTTGAGGACGGCTACGGCTTCGTAGTCCTTGGCCGCGGCGATGAGGTTTCCGGTTTGCTCGTTGATGCGGCAGGCCCGCAGGTAGGCGTCCACCGCTTCTTCCAGCGAATTACGTTTGGTGTACAGCCGCCCCAGAGCTTCCCACGCGCCTACCTCTTCGGGGTGTTCCTCCAACACCTGGAGGTAAATGTTGACGGCCTTTTGCGATTGCCCCCCCTGTTCGTAAAGCTCGGCCAACCGGTAGCGCAGGGTAAGGCGGTCCGGTACGAGCGCCATCGCGTCCCGCAGCACGTCGACCGCGTCTTCCGCCAACCCCTGGGTCAGGAATTCGTCGACGACCTCGAGATAGGTGGATACGGCGCGCGATTTATTGCCTACCCCGGCCAGGAGTTCGGCGAGTTTTTTCCGGGCCCTGATGTCGAGCAGCTGGTATTCGTCGACTTTGTAGTAGTACTTGATCGCGGTCATCAGGTCGCCGCTCGCCTCGCACTTATCGGCGTAGCGGAGGTATTCGGCGCACGCGGCGGATATGCGGCCGTCTCGCACGTACTCCTGGGCCCGCGCGAGGTAGGGGTCCTCGGCCGCTTTCCTTTTGTCGTTTTCCGGTGCCATCGTGCCCCCTCGGTTAGCCCTGCGCAACGGCGACGAGCTTTTCGCCGTCACGTTGCGCCGCGGCGACGGGAAGAACGTCTACACGGCTGCAGAACTCCAAATCCTTTTCGAAGCCGAGGCCGGCCAAGTACCGCCCGTGGTTGCACGTCCTTAGGAGCCGCGGTACGTCGGCCTCGTAATTCCGCCAACAGAGGAGCGCCATCGTCGTCGCGTCGTCGGCCTCGTACGGGTAAACCTTTAAAAGCGACGCCGCCAGCAGGCCGGCGCAGCACACGTCCTCCAGCGACGGCGCGCCCTCTTTGCCGGCGCAGCACAGCACGACGGGTTCCGCGCCCCGGGCGACGGCCGCGGCCGTGGCGCCGGCGTTGACGAACGCCGCGGCGTACACGCGCGACCCGCCGCGACACCGCTCCAGCGCCGCGGTGCCGTTGGAAGTACAGAGCACCACCGGCCGGCCCGCCACCCGCTCCGCGTCGTACTCGAGCGGCGAGTTTCCCAGGTCGAACCCCGGAACCTTGAAGCCGCCGCGCTCGCCGCCCAGCAGCGGCTCTTCGCCTCCGCCCTCGAGCTCGGCGCGCGCCGCGAACGCCTCGTCGACGTCCGCCCGGGGGATAACGCAGGCGGCGCCGTGGCCCAGGGCGGCCGCGACGGTGGAGGTAGCGCGTAGAACGTCCACGACGACGGCGCACGCGCCGGCCACGTCCCGGCCGTTCGGCGGCGCGCCCGTGAGCCAAGTGCGGAGCGACAGCGGCGCCATAACGTCGGGTTATCCCCTATTGCCCCTTGCTCTTTATTTCGCTCGCCTCGAGTTCGGCGATAAAATCCGTGGATATTTCGCCCTCTTTGAACATGCGGGATTGTACGACGCGATAGTGGAACGGGATCGTGGTCGGGACGCCCTCGACGGTGGTTTCGGCGAGCGCCCGCGCCATACGCGCGATGGCTTCGTCGCGGCCGGGCGCCCACACGATGAGCTTGGCCAGCAGCGAGTCGTAGTGCGTCGGCACGGCGTACCCGGGGTAAATGTGCGTATCCACGCGGACCCACGGGCCCCCCGGCGGGACGTAGTTCGTTATCGTGCCGGGCGTCGGGCGGAAGTCGTGGTTCGTATCTTCGGCGTTGATGCGGCACTCTATGGCGTGGCCTTCCGTGGGCGGCGAATTTTTAGCCAGGCCGCCGCCGGCGGCGAGGCGCAGCTGTTCTTTTACGATGTCGACGCCCGTCACCATCTCCGAGACCGGGTGCTCCACCTGGATGCGAGCGTTAACCTCTATGAAGTAGAACGAGCCGTCCTCATCGACCAGGAATTCTATGGTGCCGGCGGAACGGTAATTCACGGCCCGGCCGGCGGTGACGGCCCCGGCCAATATCTTTTCGCGCGCCTTCTTCGGCAGCGCCGGCGCCGGCGATTCCTCGATCAATTTCTGGTGGCGCCGCTGGATGGAGCAGTCGCGTTCGCCCAGGTGAATGACGTGGCCCCGGCCGTCGCCCAGGATCTGGACCTCGACGTGGCGCGCGCGGGGGACCAATTTCTCGATATAGACCTCGGGATTGCCGAACGCGGCCTCGGCCTCGACCGAGGCGGTGGCGAAGGCCTTGGCGAGGGCGGCGGGAGTATGGACGACCCTCATGCCGCGGCCTCCGCCCCCCGCGACGGCCTTGACCATCACCGGGTAGCCCACCTCTTCGGCGACGTCCAGCGCGTCGTCTTCGGTTTTAAGGGGGCCGTCGCTGCCCGGGACGACCGGGACGCCGGCCCGGGCCATTATCCGGCGCCCCGAGGCCTTGTCGCCCACGTCGGTTATGGTCTCGTACGTCGGCCCGATGAAGGCGAGGTTGGAGGCCTCGCACGCCTCGGCGAAGTAGGGGTTCTCGGCCAGGAAGCCGTACCCCGGGTGGATGGCTTCGGCGTCCGTGACTTCCGCGGCGGCAATAATGCGCGGGACGTTGAGGTACGACTTGGCGCTTTCCGGCGGGCCGATGCAGAACGCCTCGTCGGCGTAGCGGACGTGGAGGCTCCGGGCGTCGGCCTCGCTGTATATAGCGACCGTTTTGATTCCCATCTCACGACAGGCGCGGATGACGCGGACGGCGATTTCGCCCCGGTTGGCTATTAGTATTTTATCGAACAACTCGAGCTCACTTTTAACCGACCTAGGCGGCCTCAAGGCTGAACAGCGGTTGGCCGTACTCCACCGGCGCGGCGTTTTCGACGTATATGCGGGCCACCGTCCCGGCGTGTTCGCTTTCGATCTCGTTCATAATCTTCATAGCTTCTATGATGCACAGGACCTCGCCGCGCGATACTTTATCGCCCTCGGCGACGAAGGGGTCGGCGTCGGGCGCCGGCGCGCGGTAGAACGTACCCACCATCGGCGACTTGATTACGATCAGGTCTTCGTCGGCGGCCTCGGCTTCGGCGGCGACCGCCGCGGCTTCGCCGCCGGGTAGGGGAGGCGCCGCGGCCTTCCCGGCCGGTCCTGCCAGCGCCGGGTTGACCGGGCCGGCGCTGATGAACGAGACGTTGGCGCCGGCGGCGGCGCGGCTTATGCGGACCGTCCGGAACCACGACCGCATTTCGATTTCGGCTATGCCGCGCTCGTCCATAAGGTCGAGGATCTTTTTAAGTTTTCCGATATTCAAGACGGCTTCCCCTCGCAGTATTTAGGAACGGGCCGGGAGTTTATTTCGCGCGGTCCACGTACTCGCCCGTTCGCGTATCGACGCGTACGACGTCGCCTTCGTTGATAAAAAGCGGAACGTTGACGACGGCGCCCGATTCCAGCGTCGCCGGCTTCGAGCCGCCGGTGGCGGTGTCGCCGCGTACGCCGGGCTCGGTATCGGCTACGGCGAGCTCGACGAAGGTCGGCACCTCCACCGCCACGGGCCGGCCCTGGTAGAAGACGAGCTTGAGCGACGTCCCGTCCTTGAGCCACCGCGCGGCGTCGCCCAGCTCGTCCGCTTTGAGCGCGAGCTCCTCGTAGCTGGCCTCGTCCATGAATTGGTATTCGTCGCCGGCGGCGTACATGAACGTCGCGTTGCGCTCGTCGAGGCGGGCGCGTTTCACCTTTTCGCCGGCGCGCAGCGTCTGCTCGTGGCCGGCGCCGGTGAGGAGGTTCTTCAAGCCCACGCGGACGAAAGCGGGCCCTTTCCCCGGCTTGACGTGGGCGAATTTCGTCACCACGTACGGCGTACCGTCGAGTTCAATAGCGTTGCCGGCTCGGAGCTCGTTGGTGTTTATCATATCGAATATTCAGTTAACCGTACGGGAGAAACTAATAGATTCATCTCGTACTTCGTACTCAAATAAGATCGGTTTTTCGACTTTAAAAAAGGCGGTCCCGGTGCACCGGGAAAGTTTTTGCGTCGACGACGAAGACGTGCGAATTGTTGACCATTTAGGCCTCCGGCACCCCTATTCAAAAAGCGGTTTTCGTTCGCGAATCTCGTTATTTGTTAATTTTTCTTTAAGCCTAGGCCTGTACCTGATGGGCCGGTTTGGTTTTTCCTTTTCGTCGCCCGTAGGTTTGTAGAAACATAAAATGTAGCTATGTACGTTCATCGCTTGGTACGGCGGTTTCCCGAAAGGACGAAACGAGCCACTCCTGTAATAGCGCCAAACGTATAAGTCGAATAGAGGAAAGCCCATATCCTCCGTTATTTTGATGGCGTCCGCGTGTACGGGGATAATTTTCCGAGAAGCCCCTATCCTGTAATCGGCTATGAATAAGCAGAAATATTTCCCTTTCTTCAATACGCGGTGGACCTCGGAGAACGCATCGGTAATGCCGTTTAAAAACCCTTCGTAATCTAAGTTGCTCAAGTCACCTTCAATCTCGGAGTATTCGATCATGCCTGTGTACGGTATATCCGTCACTACGGCGTCCACCGATCCGTCGTTTAGAGGTAAGGACCTCGCGTCACACACGGCTGTTTCGTGTTCGGTTTTATTAATAACCCCGTTACCGTTTTCTAATTCTTCGAGTCGGCCGCGGAGTTTTTTAATTTCTTTCTCGAGGTTTACGATTTCGTACTTCTTACTCGTATTCCCTTTCTGTCTAGTAGCTTCTTGGATAAGGAATTTAATCGCGGCGTCCATTTCCGCGCGATCGAGTCTTTGTAACTTCGTTCTCGTCAATTCTACGGCTTTTGGGTTAACGTCGTAATTAACGGAATGCCTTCCCTGTAGCTTTGCCTCCACGGCAACGGTGCCCGAACCACAAAACGGGTCCAAAATTACGTCGCCCGGTTCGGAAAACCGTTCTAGTATTTTCGCGATAACGAGCGGCCTTATTTTCGTAGGATATTCCCCGATACGGTGGACGCTGTAGTTGGTGACGCCCGCTCTGCCGAAATCCCATACGGATTTATAGCTCATAGCGTTTACTATTCCTGCCGGGTCGTCTACGGACGGCCGGGATTTTTCGTATATTTATAAAGTCGGTGTCTATATTGCGCCGCCGTTAATTTAGGCCAGCGTTTTGGCGCCGCCTGTGCCGGCTTGCGCTGGCCTGGTGCTCCGTTTGGAGCACGTACGTCGTCGATAATCCGCGCCGTCGCGCGGCCGGTGCCGTGTTAGAGGGCCCTGATGACTTCGGGGAAGGCCGTCGCGGCGGCGTTCCACAACGCCGCTTTGTTGCCCCCCCGCGACATTACCACCGCCAGCGTCATCCGAAGCGGAAGGTTGGTTAGAAGTATCGCGCCCTTGGAGTACTCGAACACCCCCTGGACGAATTGCCCCTGTTCCATGTCATTAACCATCTCGCGGGCCGCGGCGGCGCCGTCGCGCGCCAATGCCGCTACCTCTTCCGCGTTCAGCGTTTCGTCCCTAATCACCGATTCCAAGGGAAAGCCGTCGCCCGAGACGAGGACTACGGCCCGCACGCCGTCGAGGGTGGCGATTCTGTTCAGCACTTCCGTGGCTTTCTTCACGTCGCTCGCCCCTGGTTAAATTTCTTTGGCCAATTTCGCGGCGAGCTTTTTCAGCTCGATGCGGCCGCGACCCACGTTCCCGCCGGTTTTTAAGAGGAGACAGAGGAAATAATCTTCCTGCGTTTTTTCGATTAAAATGGTGATCTTTTCGGTTTCGAACAGGAGCTCGGCCACGCGCCCCAGCGCCAGGTTTTGCGAGACGTCCGATATTACTTTGAGCGCCGTCGCGAGCTCGACTTCGGTCACCGCCGTCTCCAGGTCCGGATGAATGGTTATGTTTTCGACGCCGATGCCGTCGGTGCCGCAGAAGAACGCGGCTACCGTTCCCTCGACCCGCTCCAGCAACCCGGTTAACATCTGTTTGAAGTCCACTACGACCTCCGGCGCGCGTGCCGGCCGTTCCTTGGCCGGCTACAGTTCTTTCAGCTTGATGGAGTCAAGCCAACTCAGGAAATCCTCGTCTTTTTCGAAAGGTTCGCGCTCGAGCTCGAGCGGCTTGCGCGGTTGGTATCGCTCCGGCCTTACCGCCAGCTCGTCCTCGCCGGCGGCCTCGCCAACTCCAACCTCGGCCGCTTCCTCTACGGGGGCGGCGGCCTCCGCTCCGGCGGGGAGGGCGAATTCTTCGGCCCCCGTTTCCCCCTTGCGCGCGGGAACGACCCCGGCGAGGTCGACGCTATCGACGCCCTCGGCCCGGGTTTCCCCCAATCCTATGCTGAACAGGTCCTCGCCCGCTATCCCGGGTGCGGCTCGAGCCGCCAACTCGGCGACGTTGACGCCGGCCGACCCGTCGAACGCCGGCGACAGCGGCAACTCCACGTCCATCTCCTCGGCGCCCGCCTCCCCCGCCGTCGCCGCTACGCCGGGCATGTCCAGTTCCCAGGCGGCGCGGTTGTCGCGGCCGAGCGTGAAGTCGTCGAACGACCTCAAACCCGCGGCGGCCGCCACCGCTTGCGCCACCGTAATCTCTTCGAAGCCGCTCAGCGCGTCCTCCACCCCGGCCGAGACCTCTTCCCACAGCTCGAGCTCGTCGTGCTCCAGCAAACCGGATACCGCTTCCACCTTCTGGATTAATCGGACGACCGAAGCCCCGGTCGGCGATTCTTCCCCCGCTACGAGCGTTTCCATGTGGTCGCGGGCCTCCAGGGCGGCGGCGTTGTCCGGTTCGCGCGCCAGGACGTTGTCTATTACCTCCCGCGCGCGCACGAAGAACCCTTGGTCCTCGTATATCTTGGCCAGCGTGAGGGTCGCGATTTCCTCCGGCCCGGCCTCCGCTTCCTCGAGCTCGGCCGCCGCCGGCCCGGCTTCCGCGGGCTGGGCCGCCGCCAACTCCGCTTCCTCGAGGACGGGAGCCGTCTCCACCTCTTCGACTTCGGGAGGCACGGGCGGGACTTCTATTACCTCCGGCGTCGGCGGCGTTATCGCTTCGGCCTCCTCTACGGCGACCTCCGCCTCCCGGGCAAAGGGGCTCCCCTCGATCAACGTGTTGAGCAGTTCCAGCTTGTACGCGTATTCCTCGTTATCGGGTTCGATCTCGAGTATCTTCAAATAGTGATCGCGGGCTTCGGCCAACCGGCCGCGGTTGCGCATCTCGTCGCCCAACAGGCCCAGCGCGGATACGTTGTACGGGTCCGCCCCGAGTACGCTCTCGAGGTCGGCGGCCGCGGCGTCGAAATTGTCCAAAGCGATATAACACCGGGCGAGGAGGACGTGCGCGCTGAAGTAGTTGGGGTATATCGCCAGGCCGCGCCGCAGGACGTCGACCGCCTTTTGGAAGTCGAACTGTCGCGCGTAGAGGCTGGCGAGCGGCGCGAAGATCAGCGCGTGCGACTCCCGCCTGAGCAAATCCTCGTATTGGCGAAGCTTAGCTTCTTCTCTGGGCGTTAAACGTGCCATTAGATGTACGCCACAAGATTTTACTGATATTTAGTATTTTGTAACTTGCGATATTATAAACCATTATTCCGAAGGCCGTCAAGGTAAAAACGCCCGCGCGCTCTCGTGCTTAACGCGGCCGGCCCTTACCCCACGGCTCGCCGTCCATCCCGCGCCACTCGAGCCCCAGGAAGTCGGCCGCGGTTGGCGCTATGTCCTCGAGCTTCATCGCGAGGCTTTCGCCGGCGGGCACGCCCGCGCCGACGACGAGCGCCATCGCCTCGACGGCGTGTTCGCCCTTTTTGGCGGCGTTTCGGTACGGCGCGACCAGCGGCCCGGGTCCTTTTCCCTCCGTCACGACGGCGTCGCGGCGCACTTGGAAGACCAGGTGCGGTTGGTCGGCCGTGACCGGCCCGGCGTATAGTTCGTCGCGCGTTTTAACCCATTCTACGAGGCCCGGGGCCGGCGCCGCGACGGCCAGCAGCGTCCGCTTAACGTCTTCCGCTACCGCGGCCACCTCCGCCGGCCGCACCTTCCCCTCCCGTTGTTCGCCCGCGACGTTCAGGGCGACGCCGCCCCAACGCATGTACATCGGGAAGCCGTAGGCCGCGGTGCGGCGCCAATTCACGGGCAGCGGCCGGCCGCCGCCGAACAACTTCTTTATTCCGCCTAAGAGGACGTTTACGGCGTACGAGGCGGGGTCCGCACGGACCGACAGCAAGCCTTCTTTCTTAAGCAGGCGGTTGACGAAGAAAGCTTTGTCCGGGCCCGGGCCGAAGCCGTGGTCCGAGCAGACGATGAGCGCCGCGTCGGCGCCGAAGGCCTCGTACACCTTTTCGCACGCCGCGTCCAGCGCCCGGAAGTAGGACGCCGCGGCCGCCGGGAAGTCGTCGGGCCCGGCCCCCGCGTAGGCGTCGTCGTAGAAGCGGTGGAAGAGGCGGTCCGGGCCGGTGAAGACCACTACCGCCAAGTCGAAGCGCTCGCGGGCGAACGCCGCCGCGGCCACCCGCGCGCGGGAAGCCGCCAACTCCTCGAGCCGCCGGGACAGCGAGGCCAGGCCGGCCGGCACCGGTTCGTCGAGGTCGTAGGCGTATCCGGCCAAGTACTTCCGGAAGTCGGGCGGCCAATACCCCCGGTCGCTACCCGGCGGCGTGAGGACCCCCGCCACCAGGACGCCGTTGACGGGGGCCGCCGGGTAAGTTACCGGGAGATTCAGGATGAAGGACCTCAGGCCGGCCCGGCTCGCGAGGTCGTAGACGCGCGGTACCAGTACGTCGGTGCTGTTTATCAACCGCCCCGGCTTGGCGAAGCCGTAGTTCGCCATCTCGCGGCGGCGGAAGTCCACGATGCCGTGCCTGCCGACGCCGACGCCGGTGGTTACCGTCGTCCAGGCCGCGGTGGAGACGGGGGGTATGGTCGAGGTCGCGGCGCCGAAAGCGCCGGCCGCGGCGCGGTCGGCCAGGAACGGCATTAACCCGGCGGCGAAGCTCCGCTTGGCGAAGTCGTAGCCGAAGCCGTCCAACCCTATGAGGACGACGCGCGCCACGGTTTAACGGGCCGAGGGGGGCCGGGCGGCCGCCGCGGCGGCCGCGAGTGCGACGAAGGAGAGGCTTACGAACGGGTGCACGAAAGACATCGAGACGAACATCCGCAAGGCGACGCCGGTGAAGGCCGCGAAAGCGGCCAGGCCGAAGGCGGCGTCGACGCCGGTATTCCCGCGGACGGCGCGCACGGCGGCCCGGAAAGCTCCGACCAGCAGCGCGACGAAGGCGCCCAGCCCCAAAACGCCGGTCTCGGCCCACGACAGCAGGTAGACGTTGTGGACCGGGTACTCGAGCGTCCACGGGTTGTAGAAGCGCGCCAGCTCGAGGTAGTTGCCTTTACCCATGCCGAGCAGCGGGTGGTCCCGAATCATCGCGAAGGCGGCGCGCCAGTCGGCGAGGCGATAGGCCGCGGACAGCTGGTCGCCCTGGGCGCCGCGCGCCAGGACGACCGCGACCGCCGGTATGAGCAATATGACGCCCGCCGCGGCCATAGCCGCGAGCGCCCCCGTACGCGCGCCCACGGCCTGCTTCTTCAACCACGCGCCGGCGACGACGACCGCCAGAGCCACCGCCGCCCCGAACCAGCCGCCGCGGGAGAAGGTAACGAACATCGCCGCCGCGGCCAATAGGAAGGTGGCCACGTACGGGATGCGCCGCTTCGCGGCCGCGGTCAGGAAATAAACCGCGGCAAACGGCAGCGCCATCTGGAGGAATTGCGACGTCACGTTGGGCTCGAAGGTCCCGCCGGCGCGCGCTATCAGAAACCGCGCGGCCTCCGGACTCGCGCCGGTGAAGATGAACGCGCCCCAGCCGGGTTTTTCCCACAGGCCGAAGTTATTCTGCGCGAAGAACTCGAGTAGGCAGAGCGCGCTTTGCGCCGCGGCCGCGGCGAGAAGGCCCACCAGGACCGGCCGCGGCCCGGCGGCGGCCAGCTGCCGAAAGAGTACGTATACGGCGTAAAGGCGTGCCACGTCTACCAACGCGGATAAAGTCGGCTCGAGCCTCGGCGCGTGGTAGAGCGAAAGCGCCGTCGCGACGGCCGAGGCCGCTACGGCCCAGGAGATGAGGTCCGGTTTGAATAAGGCCGCCAGCGCGCGACCCAGCGCCGCCGGCCTTTCGCGCGTACGTCGCTCCTCCTTAAACCTGGATAGGAATACCCAGGCCAGGCCGAGGAGTATTACGAAGTCGACCGGGTAGGCGACGACGTGGTCGGCGTTGACGGCGGGGATGCCGCCGCCGGGGCCGAGGTGTTTTACGAGCGGGACCGAGAGCGCGGCCCAGAAGAAAACCGGCAGGAGCCAGGGCCGGCGGGACGGCCAGCCCGCCGCGACGGCGATAATGGCCAGGCCGGCGACGAGGGCGACAACGGCCGCGAGGACTGCGCCGCGGCCGACGGCTAAATAGGCCGCCGCGGCGCCGACGAGGGTCGCGGCGCCGACTTCGACAACAGTTTTGAGTTTAGCGTTTTTCCCGTTCAACGTCGACGCGTACCTTAAACGTTAGGGCGTTGCGTCCGGGGACGCGGCCGCGCCGGCCCCGGCGTCTTCCGCCGGCGTAGCGTTCGCCGCCGCGGCGGCCACGGCGCCCGCTAACGCGATAAACGTGAGGTTCACCAGGGGGTGGATGAACGACATCGACACCAACATCCGCACCGCAAGGCCCGTAAAAGCCGCCAGCGCGGCGGCGCCGAAGGCCGCGTTGCCTCCGGTATTCTTCCGCAAGGCCCGCGCGGCGAGCCGGAACGACGAGAAAAGCAGGGCGACGAAGGACAGTAAGCCGACAAGGCCCGTTTCGGCCCAGTATAGGAGGTAGACGTTGTGGACCGGGTACCTGAGGGCCCAAGGTTGGCTAAGGCGCGTTATGCCGACGTAATTCCCCTTGCCGGCGCCGAGGAGGGGGTGGTTCTTAATCATCTCGAAAGCTGCGGACCACTCCTCGAGGCGGGTCGCGGTCCCGAGCGAGTCGCCGGTGGCGTTACGACACGCGATAACGGCGGTTGCGGGCAGAAGCAGGACGGCGCCCAGCATTATCAAAGTCGCGACCGACCAGTACGGGGCGCCGAGCTTCTTCCTTTTGAACGAGGCGATTACGAGGAGGACGCCTATCGCCGTGCCGGCGCCCAACCACCCGCCCCGCGAGAAAGTCGCGGACAGCGCGAATATCATCAGGAGTAGTAAAATCAAATATTTCGCCCGTTGCGCCGGGACGTCCTTCCGGGCGGTAAGGAATAAGACGGCGCCGAACGGCAAAACCACCTGGAAGAACTGGGCCGTGATGTTGGGCCCGAAGGTCCCGCCGCACCTCGCGACGGATATCTCCTTCCAAACGCCGGTTAGCCCGGGGACCGAGAAGTTCGCCCACCCCGGTTGCTGCCACAGGCCGAAGTTGTTTTGCGCGAATAGCTCGACGACGCAGAGAATACCCTGGCCGGCGGCAACGACGAATAAACCCACCAGTACCGGCTTCGTTCCCCGCGCGGCCAGGTATCGGAAGAGGACGTACACGGCGTAGATGCGCGCGACGTCCAAGAGGGCGAAAACCGCCGGCGCCTGGAAAATCGCAGGGAATATCGATAGTGCCGTCGCCCCGCTTACTGCCAATATCACCCAAGCCATAAGGTCCGGTTTGAATAGCTTGGCGGCGGCTGCCACGAGGCCCTTTATATCGACACGCGGCGCGGTCCTCCCTCGAGCGGTTGAGACCAGCGCCCACACCAGGCCGATTAATATCACGGGGTCGACGGGGTAGACTATTAAGTGGTCGGCGTTTATGGCCGGCAGGCCTTCGCCCCGGCCGAGATGTTTTACGATGGGCAGCGACAGCGCGGTCCAGAATAGCAGCGGTAGTAGCCAGCGGTGGCGCTGCGCAAGGCCCGTTAACGCCGAAACCAAAGCGAGGCCGACCGTTATGACGACGGTCGCTACAAGGGCCGGGTGCAGCTCGAGCGCGAAGACGAGAACAGCGTCAAGTGCGACCGCCGCTAATACCACACCCAATAGGACCCGGTATTTACCGTTTTTCGGCGTCACGGCCTATCCGCACTTCCCGTATGAAGATGTCGCGGTTGTAGCCGTACGTTGGGTCTAAGAAGTCGTTCTCGTACACCAATCCTATTTCGTTTTCCTCCTCCCGTAGGCGAACCTCGGCATGGTAGATATTTTCCCCCGGTACGTCCGCGTAAAAAGTGCGAACGGGTTCGCCGTTGACCGTTAACGTAACTATGGGGTAAAGTCCCTGAACGCCGTAGCTCTCGGCTATTATAGCTATGGGCCTCCGGCCGCCGCCGTCGAAGGTCAACGTAGCCGGCGTCTGCCCCAGCGCCAGGCGGCGTTTGGTGAGGAGAAAGCCGCTCGTCGTTTCGAGTTTCTTTCCCGTAAAGCGGACGCCGTAGCGTTTTCGGAGCGTGCGCCATATCTCCCCGCGCAGGCCCCGGTAATTGCCCGTCCGCAATAGGCCGAAGCCGGCGCGGAGTCGGCGGCGGTCGCCTCGCCAAATGTTTTCGTAGATGTCCGCCGCGGCCTCCCGGTCGCCGGCCCGCTCCAGCGCGAACGCCTCGTACCACCGCGCGTCCGGGTCGGCGGGGGCCAACGCCGAGAACGCCGACGCTGCCTTCGGGTAGTTGCCGAGCCACAGCTCAGCCCACGCCCGGGCGAAGGGCCTCTCGGTGCCGGCGACGAACGCGTCGTACACGTCGTCGCGCGGTATCGGCTTATCGCGGAGCGGCGACGTCGGCGAGGCCGTCGTCGCGAGGTCGCCGTACATCGCGGCCTCCTCGTAGTCGCCGCGCGCGAAGGCCGCCGACGCCAACGCGGCGTCGAAGGGCCGGGGCGACGAGAGGCGGTCGCGTTCGCGGTACGCGGCTTCCAGTTCGGCCCACGGGGCGCCGCCTGCCGCGGCGGCCTCGAGGCGTATTAGGTCGGCGCGGTCGCCGCCGCCCGTAAACGCGGCGTACCGGGCGTACGTGCCCGCGGCCGCGTAATCGCCCCGCGCGAGCGCTCCTTCCGCGGCGCGAGCCAGGCCGGAGCTCACGCCGCCCTTTATCGAGCCGAGGGCGAGGCCCGTTACCAACGCCAGGAACGCGGCGCGGGATAGCTTTTCGGCCGCCGGGACCGCGCCTATCGCCGCCAGCGCGGCAAGGGGAGCGAGTACCAGGTTGAGCGTGGCCGGCCCGGCGAGAAGCGCTGCCGCGCCGGCCGCGGCTACCGCGCCCGCGGCGGTGAAGGCGGCGACCCATTGCGCCCCGCGGGGTGCGTCGCCTCCTTTTCGCCGCCATAAAGCGAGGACGCAGGCCGCGGCGGCGAGGGCGGCGAACCCCAAAAAGACGGCCACGGCGCCCCGCGCCGTTACGGCGGCCGCGACCCGGGCGAGCACGAGGAGGCCGAAAGCGACGCCGACCGGCCCGGCGTACCGCCTCAGGCGCGGCACGGCTACCAAGGCCGCGACCGCGGCCGCGCCCCATACCAACTCGCGGTACGTCGCGAGGGCGCCCCCTGCGACCGGCACCAAAAGCGTTATAGCCCACTTCGCGGCGCTCCCCGGGCGGTAACCCATATTCGCCCCGAAAGTAGCATACCCCTTAGCCCGTGTCAATCGAGGCCCGGGAAGCCGCCGAGATAAATTGACATCGCCGTCTATATGTGATATTTTTACCGGAAGCGGTTAGGGGCTTTTTCGACTACGTAGAGGAGTTCGTTATGGCGCAAAAGCTTTATGGCGTGGTTTTGGCCGCCGCCGTCGCGCTCGTCCCCGCGGCCGCGTGGGCCCAGCCGATGACCGTCGACGAGGTCGTCAAACTCCTGGATAAGGACGTAAGCGACAGCGTTATTACCGCCAACATCGAGAAAACCGGTTCCTACTTCAACCTCTCCACGGAAGACTTGATCGAGTTAAGCGAGGCCGGCGCCTCCGACGAGCTGGTCCGCTATATGATAATGCGGAAGCCGGGGGGAACGCCCCCCGCGACGACCGGAAACGGCGGCGAAGGCGGGACCAACGTTACGGGGCGGGTCTCGGGCGATAAATCGACCACCGCGCCCGGCAAGCTGGTGGACCTGACCGTCAAGGTCGACGGGAAGTACGTCGTTACGTCGCAGGCGGACCTCAACGTATGGTATGCCGCTTACCTCGACGGGAAGAGGATATACTATAAAGACCAGTGGCAGTCGATATATTCCTTCACGACGGCCGAGACCGGCGTCGGCACGACGAAGCGCACCCTCGAGCCCGGGTCGTTCGCCGTTAAGGTTCCCGCCGGGACGCATACCCTCGCGCTGTCCTGTTGGTCCGGACGCCAGGTCCCCACCGACGACGTCGGCAAAGCGAATATTATTTATTCCAAGCAGATAACGGCCGTCGAGGGGCAACCCCTCACCGTCAACCTCGTCGGCGAGACCGATACGACCTCCGATACTTTCGTTATAGTCCGTTAGGCCCGCGGCTCGTTTACGGCCCAAGCTGCTTCACGGCCTGCGTATAAGCGGGCCCGCGCTTTCAGCGCATATAGGATTATGGCTGGACAAAGCGGCCCCCGGGAGCGCGTCCTCGTCGTCGAGGACGAGCCGAACATACGCGAGATAATCAACTTCAACCTCGAGAACTGGGGTTTCGAGGTCGTCCAGGCCAACGACGGCGAGACGGCGCTGGCCATGGCCGAAGAGTATTCGCCGGACCTGATATTGCTCGACCTGATGTTGCCCAAGATGGACGGCATCGAGGTCTGCCGCCGCCTGAAGAGCGGCTTCTGGACCAGCAGAATACCGGTCATTATGTTGACCGCGAAGAAAGAGATTAAAGACAAGGTCCGCGGGATGGAAGTGGGCGCCGACGATTATATAACCAAACCCTTCAGCCGCGAGGAGCTGGAGGCCCGCGTGAAGATGGTCCTCTCGCGGACGCGGTCGCAGCGCGAGCGGAATCCGCTGACCAGCCTACCCGGGCAAATAGCCGTCCAGGGACACGTGGAGAGGCTCCTGGCGGAACGCACACCCTTTACGTTGTTATATCTCGACCTGGACAACTTCAAGGGTTACAACGACTACTACGGCCACAGCCGCGGCGACGAGGTCATAAAGTTATTGGCGGACGTAATCGTGAGCGTCGTGGCGCACAAGGGTGCGCACGGCGACTACGTGGGCCACATCGGCGGCGACGATTTTACGGTAGTCTGCTCGCCCGAGGGGGCCAAGGAGGTCTCGGACGACATCGTGGCCGACTTCGAGAACAAGGTGACGTCGCTGTTCGCGCCGGAGGACCTGGCGCGCGGGTACTTCATCACCGTCGACCGCCAGGGGCACACCGCGAAGCAACCGTGCAAGATACACGTAACCGTCGCCGCGGTACCTAACGACGACGACCAGTATTCGTCGTACGTCGCGATGGTAGACGTCGCGACCGAGTTGAAGAAGTACGGTAAGACGAAAAAGGGCTCGGTCGTCGTCTTCGACCGGAGGCGGGGGGCGTAATTAACAACCCCCTTTTTTACGGCGGGTGAGTGCGAGGTTGATTAAGGGCGGTTTACCGGTACTCGGCGTATTGGGCGCCGGATGTAGCGGACGCGGGTTTTCCGAAGGCCGTGAAGGAATACATTCTTTCGATTAAAATTTTTTATTTAATTTAATACGTGAAAGCGCTCCGGGAAGAGGAAGCCAGGTTTTTAACCGGCGCGTTAATTGCCGTGTCATTAATAAGGTTATTTATTGCGCCCTTAGCTTCCGCGGAGGCGGCAACGAAGCCGTACAATTTTTATTTTTCTCAGGGGGGGAGTTACTATTACGAAAAAGGAGGTGCGGGTTCGACTAAATTAGAAGAGGCTTTTCCTTGGGAACTTAGTTTTTATATAGAAACGGGTTTGTCTTACCGGGAGTTCGGTTTATCGTATCGTTTCTTTAACGAACGTTCCGTTTTCGGGACCCGTGAGGCGCCGAACGCGGTACACCATCATTATTTCCGTGGGGCGTACGTCTTTAATAGAAGTAGTAGGGTAGTATTGGCTATAAAGGGCGTCGTCGTAGTAAGCAGATTCCGGTCGTATATATACCAAAGCCCTTCAGACGCCAAGGCCGAACTGTATTTCGAGCCGGTTTTGTCCCTTACGGGTTTTTACCTTCCGTCGGAATTCTACGCCGTTAGCGGCGAAATAGGCGCGTTGCGGCGCGTCAAGCCGCAACCCGATTGGGTCCCCGAGGGTTCGTATTTTTTCCGTAGTTATTCGGGGTATATCCGGGTAAAAAATTCGGCGGTTGTGGCACCTTTTCTCACTTTCGACGTTACGCCTAATTTTACATACGACGGGCCCTCGGAACCTTTAAGTTCGACCGCCCGCAGGGAAAAGTACCCTACGTGCATATTCTACGGCGTCGACGTCGGTTTTTCGCTATATCCCCTCGCTATGCGGCGAGATTGATTTAGGTAGGCGTCACGATGACCACCCCCCTTATATTCGAGAAGACCAAGAAGGTCGCGATCGCCGACGAGATGCGGTCGTCGTACCTCGACTACTCCATGTCGGTGATCGTGGGCCGGGCGCTGCCCGACGTCCGCGACGGCCTCAAGCCCGTCCACCGCCGCCTTATCTACGGCATACGCGAGCTGGGCGCGGGCGCGGGCAAACCGTTCCGCAAATCGGCGCGCATCGTCGGCGACGTGCTCGGCAAGTACCACCCCCACGGCGATACCGCCGTCTACGACACGCTGGTCCGGTTGGCGCAGGACTTCGCGATGCGGTACCCGTTGGTGGACGGCCAGGGGAACTACGGCTCGGTGGACGGCGACGCCGCCGCGGCCATGCGTTATACCGAGGCGCGCCTTACGCCGTTGGCCGAGGCCATGTTGGCCGACATCGACAAGGACACCGTGGACTTCGCCCCCAACTTCGACGGGACGCTGAAGGAGCCGCTGGTCTTACCGGCGCTCCTGCCCGACCTCGTCGTCAACGGCGCGGACGGTATCGCGGTCGGTATGGCGACGAAGACCCCGCCCCACAACCTGGCCGAGGTCGCGCGCGTCATAACGGCCCTCATCGACAAACCCAATCTGACGCCGGAAAAGGTCGCCGCGATGTTGCCCGGGCCGGACTTCCCCACCGGCGGCGTAATCGTGGGGCGCGCCGGCATCGACGAC
Organism: bacterium; assembly: GCA_035529855.1. Classification (NCBI taxonomy): domain Bacteria; species bacterium. The sequence goes on along the minus strand of DATKVX010000056.1, from coordinate 19,493 downwards.
GCATATCGCACGGGGCGAGGGCGCATCGTCGTGCGCGCCCGAGCGACGATCGAGGAGATGCGGGGCGACCGCGAACGCATCATAATCCACGAAATACCTTACCAGGTAAATAAGTCCCGGTTGTTGGAGCAGATAGCGACCCTCGTCAAGGACAAGAAGATAGACGGCCTCAGCGACCTCCGCGACGAGTCGGACCGCGAGGGTATGCGCGTCGTCCTCGAGCTCCGGCGGGGCGCCAACGCCCACGTCATACTCAACCAACTCTACAAGCATACCCAGTGCCAGATAACGTACGGCGTCATCGCCATCGCGCTGGTCGACGGCCGGCCGCGCACCTTGAACCTGAAGGATATGCTGACCTGCTACATCGAGCACCGGCGCGAAGTCGTGATGCGGCGCACGACGTTCGACCTCGAGACGGCGCAGAAGCGCGCCCACATCCTCGCCGGCTTCAAGAAGGCGCTGGACCACCTCGACGAGGTTATCGCGGTCATCCGCAAATCCAAGGACGTGGACAAGGCGCGCGCCGGCCTGATGGCCAAGTTCGAATTTTCGGAGGTCCAGGCGCAGGCGATACTCGACATGCGCCTCGCGCGCCTGACGGCGCTGGAGCACCAGAAGGTGCTGGACGAGCTGGCCGCTACCAAGAAGCTCATCGCGGAGCTGAAAGCCATACTGGCGGACGAGAAGAAGGTCTACGGCGTCGTCAAGGCCGAGCTCACGGAGCTGGCCGAGAAGTACGGCGACCCGCGCCGGACCGAAATAGTCGCGGCGGAGGGCGAAGACTTCTCGCTCGAAGACCTCATCGCCGCGGAGGACATGGCGGTAACGCTCACGCACGACGGCTACATCAAACGGACGCCGCTCGCCGTGTACAAGCGCCAGCACCGCGGCACGCGGGGCGTTTTGGGCCACGCCGCCGGCAAGGGTGAGGACGTCGTCGAACACCTCTTCATAGCCTCCACCCACGCCTATCTGCTGTTCTTCACCGACCGGGGTAAATGCTATTGGCTCAAGGTCTACAACGTCCCGGAGATCGGGCGCTCGGGCCGGGGCCGCGGCGTCCGCAACCTGCTGGAGGTCGCGCCCAGGGAGCAGATAAGCGCCGTCGTGCCGGTAACGGACCTGGACGCCGGCGGCACCCTGTTGTTCGCGACCAGCGGCGGCCAGGTTAAGAAGACGCCCCTCGAGGCCTACTCCCGGCCCAAGCGCGGCGGCATCATCGCGCTCAGGCTGGCGGAGGGCGACCACCTCGTCGGCGCCCAGCTCGAGCGCCCGCGGGGCGACGTCGTGCTGGTCTCGGCCAAGGGCAAGGCGGTCCGCTTTCCGTCGAAGGAGGTGCGGGCGCAGGGCCGCGCCGCGGCGGGCGTTCGCGGCATGAGGATGGCGAAGGATGACGCCGTCGTGGCCATGCTCGTGCCGGCGGCGTCGGAAGACGTGCTCGTCGTAAGCGAGAAGGGCCTCGGCAAGCGGACGCCGCTCAAGGCGTATCGCAAGATGCACCGCGGCGGCGGCGGCGTCATCACGCTACGGACGGGCGGCAAGGCCGGCCTGGTCGTCGGCGCCAAGGCCGTGGCCGGCGACGAGGACCTCGTCCTCATCACCGAGAAGGGCGTCGTCAACCGCGTCGGCGTGGCGGATATTTCGAAGCAAGGCCGCGCGACGCAGGGCGTGAAGGTAATGAAAGTGGAGGCGGGCAACCGCGTCGCCGCGATGGCCGTCGTGAAGGAGGAGGAAGAGAGCGAGTAGGCGCGGATGCCGGTTGGCATAAAAATAAAGCGGCCCCGCGGGGCCGCTTTTAATTTGGGTTCGGCGCGCGGCGCCGTCTACGGCGCCGTCGGTTTTCGGCCCAGGAGCTCGGCGTACCACGCCTCGGTTTCCGCCACCATCCGCGCCAGGGCGAACTTCTCGACGGCGCGCCGCCGGGCCGCCTCGCCCAGCTCGCGGCGGCGTCGCTCGTCGGCGAGTATTTCCGTCAGGGCGGCCGCCAGCGCGGCCGCGTCGCCCGGGGGCGTGACGACGCCGGCGCCGTCGGCCAGCGCCTCGGCGTTTCCCCCCACGTCGGTGGCGACGCACGCCAGCGACGACGACATCGCCTCGAGCAGCGCGTTCGAGAACCCCTCCGCGTCGGAGGAGAGGGCGAAGACGTCCGCCGCGGCGAGGTACTTCTCGACGTCGCGCCCGGGCCCCAACAACCGGAGGAACGGCAGGAGGCCCATCCGGCCGGCCTCGCCCACTATCCGCTCTTGCTCCGGGCCGTCGCCGACGAGGACCAGGTGCGGCCTGACCGCAGCCCCCGGGCCGGCGTGGACTTCCGCCAGCGCCCGCAGCAGGAGAGCGTGATTTTTGACCGGGCGCAGGTTACCAACGTTGATTACGACCGCGGCGTCCGCCGGCAGGCGCAACTTGTCGGTCCGTATAGCGTTGCGGGCTGAGGCGAGGCGCGCCGGGTCGAACCGTGCCGTGTCGACGCCGTTGTAGATGACGCGGAACTTGGCGGCGTGACGCTTGAGTACGGCGCGGTAGCGGTCCGCGACGCGCCGAGAGTTGCACCATATGCCGTCGGCGCGGCCTGCGGCGTAGCGGTCCGCGAGGAAGTGGTACCACTTCTTCCATGGGTCGGTGGAGAGGAACGATATTATAATCGCCGGGACGCCGGCGCGCCGGCCGGCGACCGTCCCCCACAGGTTGGCGGTGGTGAGCTGGCAATGAAGCACGTCGGGGCGGGCGGCGGCCAGTATCTCTTTGAGCGCCCGGAGGCGCGCCCGCCGGGGCCGGTGGGGAATTAATACCAGGCTGCCGAGCAGGTCCGGCGTAACGGCCCGCGTCCGCCCCTCCTCCGTTATCAGCATAACGTCGTGGCCGCGGGCCCGCAGGCCCCGCGCCAGGAGGACGATTTGCCCCTCGGCGCCGCCGACGTCGAGCTGGCCTATGTAGATCGCAATCTTCAAATGGGCGGTTGTAATCCCCTAGCCGGGGAAGGGCGGCCGGCCCTTCGGCTCTTGCGCTTCCGGAGGCGCCGCCGGCTCGGCCGGCGCCTCTTCCGCGGTGGCGGCCTTCTCTTCGGCCTCCGGTTTCTTCTTCGGCAGCCGGTAGAGGGTGGCGACGGCGACGTCGAACGCGCGCTCGTCGGCCTCCTCGCCCCACACCGCGTAGGCGGCGATTATATGACGCCGCTCGACGTCCCAGCTCCCGGCGACGAGGGTAAGGTTTCTCTTTTCGCCCGGCGCCAGCGACGCGAACGTCTCGCGGCTCGCCCGGCCGGTTCGAATCCCGCCGGTCGCCGCCAGCGAAACTTCCACGTCGCGGAGGGTTTTCTCGCCCACGTTTTCGAGCGAGACGTTCACCCGCGGGCCGCCGAAGACGCGGTCGATGCGGACCTTGACCGGCATCGTGCCGTGCCGCTCGCGGAGACGGGTGAAGGCCGCGGCGCCGGCGACGGCGTAGTCCATACAGGTGAACTCCTCGCCGCGCCGGGAGTACAGGCCGCGTTCGAAGTCGTGCCAGAAGAGCCCCTCCAGGTTGCCGCGGCCGTAGAAGCCGTTCACGGCGGCCACGTACCGGTCGTACATCTCGTACGGCTGGTTCACGCCCGGGTTCCACTTGTTCTGCAAGAGGTAGCGGTCGACGCTTACGCCGGGGATGGCGTTCACCTGGCCCTGGCTCAGGTACTCGGGCCAACGTTTAATAAGGTAATCGAACTCGTCCTTCGTCGCCTCGTACAGCATTACCATGCAGTAGTCCACGCCGGCGTCGTTCAACATTAATATGTCCTGGCCGTGCTGGTGTCCCATCTCCCAGCCGAGCGCGAAGGCGAACAGCGGCTTCGTAATGCCGGCCTCTTCTTTTATCCTCTTCACCGTCAGGGCCACTTTGCGGGCGCGCCACCACTGCCACAGCTCGATGGTACGCTCGTCGCGGCTGCGCAGCTTCGTCACCAGCCACCACATCTTGCCCTCGAGCGAACGCGCGTCCCAATCCGCCGGGACGTCGAGGGCGAGGTCGGCGACGAACTCGTCTACCAACTCGTAGCCGCCGAAGCCGGTCCTGATATAATCCAAACCGACGTAGTCGTAGTGGGGGTCGTTCTGGAGCTTGCGCGCGAGCTCGACCACCTGCTGGAAGCGTCGCTCGTCGTTCAGCGAGATGTGAAGCGTATAGAAGAACTGACCCTCGACGGGGTTGCGCGAGAACTTGTAGGGGAGCGGGACCTGCGTCTTGCCGTAGGGCAGGAACGAGCCGAGCCAGCCGCCGAACTTCAGGCCTCGGCCGTGGCACTCGTCGGCCAATTTGGGCCCGAACTCGAGGTTGTAGCGGTACCACGGCTCCTCCATCGTCGGCGCGTACGTCGCCTTCGTGATGCCCACCAGCGAGAAGAACGCGTCGGCGCCCATAAACTCCGCCCAGTCGGCCAGCGCCTTCCAGTTGTGGTTTTCGCCGGGCGACGCCACGGCCAGCCGCTCCCACTTGCCGTCGGACTCGAGCGTGACTACGCACAGCGGCTTGGCGGGACGCTTGGGCTTGCGGCCGGCGACGGCGAAATCCGCGGCCGCCTCCACCGGGCCCGAGGCCGTATCGGCGACGACCTCGGCGCGGTACTTGCCGAGCGGCGGGTTCCAGGGGATGGGCCAACGCGCGACGAAGACGCCGTCCTCCCGCTCGCGCCACTTGAGCTCTTTTATTTTACCGACCGTCGTCACGGCCTCGCCGCCGCGGGTTATAATGCCCCGTAAGGTCTCGGCGGCGACGTCGCCCAGCGCGTCGCGGTCGACGGCGACGCGGACCTCGACCACGTCGTAGCGCAGGTACGCCGGCTGCGACGTCGTCACGACGAGGGGGCCGCTCGGCTCTTCGGCTGTGGTGGGGGCCGCGCCTTCGCGGGTTTTTTTGCCGCACGGGCCGCAGGAGAGGAGGGGCAGCGCCGCGAGCGCGGCCGCCGTCGCGACGGCGGCTGCCGACCAACGGTGACCCGAAACCACTCGCGACATGGCCATCTCGTTTACCCGGGGTTAATCGTGAACCGCACGGCGACGCCCGCCAGCTTCGTGGGGAGGTGCATTTCGGCGAGGGTGTCGGCCAGCGCGGCCGCGTCTTCTTCGGGCAGCGGCGGCTCGAGCGCGACCGCGGCCGGGTGCCCCGCGGCGTCGACGACGAAGGAGACGTCCGTTCCGTCTTCGGCCGTGATGAGCTCGGGGGACACGGCCAACAGCGTATCGTAGAAGGGGAAGGAGTTGTACTGCAGCGCGCGGAAGAGGGCGCGGTACTCCTCCTCGGCGACCGGCTTGCCGCGGCGCGTCGCCGATAGCCGCTCGTAGGGGTAGGGTATAAGCGTGACGGTCGCGGCGAAGCTAACGTTGGCCGCCGCGGGGGAGAAGACGAGGCGGGCCGCCCGTTCGGCGAAGGGGGCGTTCAGCTCGCCCGGCGCGCCCTCCACCGCGGCCGCGGCCGTGGCGCCGTCCTCGTCCAATATGAACTCGAGCTGAAGCGTGAGCGGCGTTACCAGGTACGGCGGCGACGTCTCGAGCGTAAAGGGCCGGGCGATGGTCGGGACCTGCTCCGCCAGCTCCGCGGCCAGCGCGTCGCCGAGCCCTTCCGGAATCTCCGAACCTTCGCGCGTCCGTAGTATGGTGACGCCGCTTACCTCGGCGCGCGGCAGGCGCGAGACGGCGGCGAGGCTCCAGGGGAAGGCCGCCGGCGCGAGCAGCTCCTGGTCGGTGGCGAAGACGAGCCGCCGCTCGAGGCCCGCGACGTCGGGCGCCGCTCCGCGTTTGGGCGGGGGTACTTCCACCCGGCCGCGCGTAGCGCGGTGTTTGTAAAACCCCCACAGCGCCAGCCCCAGAAGGGTGCCGATGACCAGGCCGTAGCTTACGGCCCGTACGACGCGCGTGGGGATGGTTTTTCGCCGGATTATTACCACGGCTCGAGAACGCAACCCGTTTGGGAGAGCGCGGCGGTGAGCGCGGGTTTACTCATATTCCTCTTCGCCGCGCAGGCGGGTGAAGTCGGCGAACGAGAGGAACAGGTCCGCGAGCAGTTGCATCAACGCCAACCGGTTGGAACGCAGCCGCTCGTCGTCGCACATCACCATGACCTCGTCGAAGAACTTGTCCACGGTAGGCCGCATCGTTGCCAGGAGCTTCACCGCGTCGTCGTGCTCGCCGGCGGCGACGGCGGCGCGCACCGCGGACTCGGCCTTGCGGTATTCCTCGAGCAGCCGCTTCTCTTCGTCTTCGACCAGTAATGCTTCGTCCAATTCGCCCCAGGCCAGCTCCCTCTCCCGGCCTTGGCGGAGGATGTTGATGGGCCGCTTGAAGGCGATGGCGAGGGGGATGTATTCCTCCCGGTCTTCGTAGAGGGCCGCCAGCGCCGACAACCGTTTGAGCAAGTCCGCCGGCCGGCGCGCCGGCAGCGCCAGGACCGCCTCCACCATGTCGTCGCGGAAGCCGCGCTCCAGGAAGTTCTGGCGGAGGCGGCTAAGCGCGAAGTCCAGGACGTAGGCCGCGGCCTCGTTGCCGTTCGCGAATTCCGCGGCCTGCGCTACGGCGTCCTCGAGTGTTACCGCGGCGACGTTTCCCTCTTCATCTTCGAGCAACAACCGGCAAACGCCTATGGCCGCGCGCCGCAGGCCGAAGGGGTCCTTGGCGCCGGTGGGGCGGTGGCCGGCGGCGAAGAGGCTGACCAGCGTGTCGAGGCGGTCCGCCAGCGAGAGCACCCGGCCGAGCTTCGTCGCCGGCAGCGGGTCGTCCGCGGCGACGGGGCGGTAGTGTTCGCCTATCGCCTCCGCGACCGCGGCCGGCTCGGCCGCCGCTTCGGCGTAAAGTTTGCCCATCACGCCCTGGAGGTGGGCGAACTCTTTCTCGCGGACCATCTGCGACGTGAGGTCCGCTTTGCACAGCGCCGCGGCCCGGGCGAGGTCGCCGCGCTCCTCGGCCGTCAGGCCCAGCCGCTCCGCCAGCGCCGCCGTCAACTTACCGAGGCGGGCCGCCTTGTCGGCCAACGTGCCGGCCCCCTCGGCGAAGACGACGCCGTCGAGCGCCGCGGCCATATCCGCGAGCGGCGTCTCCCGGTCGACCTCCCAGAAGTAAGCGGCGTCGGCCAGGCGTGCCGCCAGGACGCGCTCCAGGCCGGCGCGGACGTTGTCCTCGGCCTCCGGGCGGGCGTTGTGTACCGCGAAGAACCGGGGCCCGATCTTACCTTTTTTATTTAGAATAGGGAATAGATGGAGGTAACCGAGCATGGCGGCCTCGACGACCTCGGCGGGCAGCGCCAGGTACTTTTCGTCGAAGTCGCCGGCGACGAGCGACGGCGCCTCGACTTCGTCCAGCACGCGCGCGAAAGTCCACTTCACGTGATAGTCGGCTTTCTCGAAGTAATCCGGCGCCACGCCTATCTTCTTCAGTTGGGTCGTGACCCGCTGCCGCCGGCCTTCAACGTCGACGACGGCGCCGAGCTCTTTTTCGTAGAAAGCTTTTAATTTAACTAGGTCTATCGCGCCGGCCTTATCGAAGACGGCCGCGAGGTCTTTCGGCCCGGGGGATATCGTCCGGTGGCCGTACGATTCGCTGCCAGCCTTAAGGCCCGCGTATTCGGCGGCCACGACGTCGCCGCCGTACAGGCACGCGAGCCACCTTATAGGCCGCGGGAACGCCACGCCGGCCTGAGGCCAGCGCATCGTCCTGGGGAAGGGCAACGCCGAGATTAGTTCGGGTATCAGCTCGGCCAGGACTTCCGGCGCGGCTCGAGCCGGCGACGCCACGTCCGCGGCGAGGTACTCGCCTTTGGCCGTCTCTTCGAAGAGGAGGCCCTCTTCGCTCAGGTTCCACTTTTTAAGGAAGCCCCGGCCGGCGGCGGTGAGCTTGCCGTCGGCGTCGTAGGCGACGCTCTTCGGCGGCCCGACGACGCGCTTGACCTCGCGCTGCTGGCTCCCGGGGACCCCTTTAGCGACGACGAGGAGGCGGCGCGGCGTCGCGAAGGCCGATACCGAAGCGGCGGGCAGCCGCGCCTCGGCTAGATGCTGCGTCGTTAACGTAGCCAGCTGCCGTCGCGCGTCCGCCACCGCGGCGGGCGGCAGCTCCTCGCAGCCTATCTCCAACAGCAAGTCTTGGGGTTTATCCGTCGTCATTTCCCCCGAGACGCTCTTTCTCTCTCTCGAGCCAGGCGCCCGCGACGGCCCGGGCGAGGTTCCGGACGCGGGCGATGTAGTTGGCGCGCTCGGTAACGCCGACGGCGCCCCGGGCGTCGAGCAGGTTGAACGTGTGGGAACATTTCAGGAGGTAATCGTGCGCCGGGTACGCCAGGCCGGCCTCGGCCAGCCGCCGACACTCGACCTCGTACGTGTCGTACAGGCGGAAGAGCATCGCGACGTCGGCCTGCTCGAGGGCGTAGATGGATTGTTCCCGTTCCTCCTCGCGACGTATCTCGGCGTACGACTTGCCCGCGCCCCAGGTTACGTCGTATAGGCTGTCGACGCCCGCCAGGAAGGCGGCGATGCGCTCCAGGCCGTAGGTGAGCTCCACCGTGACGGGGTCGCAGTCGTACCCGCCCATCTGCTGGAAGTACGTGAACTGCGTTATCTCCATGCCGTCGAGGAGGACCTGCCAGCCGAGGCCCCAGGCGCCGAGGGTGGGCGACTCCCAGTCGTCCTCGTCGAAGCGCAGGTCGTGCTGCTCGGGCTCGACGCCGATGGCGCGGAGGCTGCCGACGTACTGGTCCATAACGTCTTCGGGGGCCGGCTTCAATATGACCTGATATTGATAATGGAGGTAAAGGCGGTGGGGGTTTTCGCCGTAGCGGCCGTCGCGGGGGCGCCGCGCCGGCGACACGAACGCGGCCCGCCAGGGCACCGGGCCCAGGGCGCGCAGGAACGTCGCGGTGTGGAAGGTCCCCGCGCCCGACTCCACGTCGCCGGGCTGGACAACGACGCAGCCGCGCTCGGCCCAATACGCCGCGAGGGCGGCGGCGAGGTCTTGCAAGGATTGAGGATTTTTATCCACGGCTCGGCCCTTTTCGTTAGACTTTCACCTTGTGCCCTTAATATAATATGTTTATTGGGCCGATTTCAAACAAAAAGGCCGCCGCCGCGGCCCGAGGGTAGTACGCGTCTCGTCCGTTTTTATTCCGCGACGTCGACGTTGGGCCGCTTCTCGCCCCTCCAGGATTTGAACGCGTCCACCAGCCCCTCCGCGGCCTCGCGCGGCGAGCGGTGGCCCGCGACCGCCGAGATGACGGCGACGCCGTCCGCCCCGGCGGAGAGGACCGCGCCCACGTTCTCGGCGGTTATTCCGCCGATGGCGATTATGGGTATCCCTATTTCGTGCCGGGCCCGGTTCAATTCCTCCAGGCCCACGGGCGAGGCGTCCGGTTTGGAGGGCGACGGGAAGATGGTTCCCAGGTACACGTAGTCGGCTCCCTCCGTCTCGGCCTGGATCGCCTCGGCTACGCTGTGGCACGAGACGCCGATTTTGAAGGGAGGCCGGAGGACGGCGCGCGCGGCCGCCACCGGCAGCGAACGGCCGGCGAGGTGCACGCCGGCGGCGCCGGCCGCCAGCGCCACGTCGGCGCGGTCGTTGACGTAGAGCGCGGCGCCCACGCGGTCCGCGATTTCCCGGATAATTTTAGCCAAAGGAAAAAGCTCGCCGGCGGAGGCGCCTTTAAGGCGCAGCTGGACCGCGTCCACGCCGCCTTCCAGCGCTTCTTCGGTCAGCGTTAGCAGGCGCTTCTCGTCGGGTTCGTCGGGCGTAACGAAGACGACTTTCATCGGACTACGCCCTCGGTGGGGCTCGAGGCGGAGGCGTACGGCTTCCTGGGGATGCGGCCCGCCTCGAAGGCCAGCCGGCCGGCGACGACGGCGTCGCGCATGGCCGCGGCCATCTTGACCGGGTCCTGGGCCTGCGCGACCGCGGTATTCATCAGTATGCCGTCAACGCCGAGCTCCATCGCGCGGCAGGCGTCGGACGCGGTGCCCACGCCGGCGTCCACGATTACCGGGACCGAGACCGCCTCCATAATGAATTGGATGTTGAGCTCGTTTTGGATACCCATACCCGAGCCGATGGGCGCGGCGAGCGGCATCACCGTCGCGGCGCCGGCGGCCTCTAATTTTTTTGCCATTATGGGGTCGTCGTTGGTATAGGGCAGGACGACGAACCCTTCTTTGACCAGGGTTTCGGTCGCGCGCAGCAATTGTTCGGTATCGGGCAGAAGCGTCTTCTCGTCGCCGATTACCTCCAGCTTCACCGTATCGGAGAACCCCGCGGCCCGCCCCAGCTTCGCGGCGCGCACGGCCTCGTCGGCGTTGTAGCAGCCCGCCGTGTTGGGCAGGATTTCTATTTTTTCCGTGTCGATGTAGTCCAACAGCGAAGGCTTTCCGGCCTTGACGGCGTCGAGGTCGATGCGGCGGACGGCTACCGTGACTATCTGCGTGCCGCCGGCCTCGAACGCTTTCCTCATCACGTCGAGGTCGTCGTACTTGCCGGTCCCGAGAATAAGGCGGGACGTATATTCTTTGCCTCGGATCTTAAGGGAAGCCATGGCGCTTTGCCTCTTGTTTTAATTAAATATACGCGTATCGGTTCGATTCCGGGGATAGTAGCACATTTAGGCCGCCGCGACAAGGGGAGTGAAAAAACGGGGCCGCTTTCGCAGCCCCGTCAAATCGCTTTGGTCAACGAGCCGTAGGTTACATACCACCTTCGCCCGGTTGGCCCTCTTCCGCCGCCGGTTCTTCTACCGTGGCGGGAGTTTCAGGAGCTGGCGTTTCGGGAACCGGCTCCTCGACCGTTTCGGGCATTACTTCGCCGGTCTCGGCCGTTTCGGCAGGCGCTTCCTTCTTCTTGCAACCTACGAGCATCAGGCCGCCGCAGGCAAATAAAGCGACTAGGATAAAGACTAAAAGATTCCGCATCAGCGCGTAACACCTCCTTTTTATAAAATCACAACTTGTTTATGTTTCAGTATACCAGCAACGCGGTGGGGTGTCAATATTTATTTTGGCGCCGAAATCGCGCGAAAAACCCGTCGCCGCGGCGGCCGCCGCGAATCCCTTTTCTCCGCGCCGTTATTACGCAAATCCGACGCGGTTTGATTCCAAGTTCCCCTCAGTACGCACCGGCCGCTTTAGGGGTTTTAGGCCGGCGGCTTTTCCTCCCGCGCTTCGCGCTTTCTGCGGCGCTCGTCCAGGAAGGTGAGGACGAAGAGCGATATCGCGCCGACGGTTATGGCCGCGTCCGCGACGTTGAAGACGTACCAGTGCCAGGGGCCGGCGTGGACGTCGACGAAGTCGACCACGTACCCGAGGCGGAAGCGGTCGGCCAGGTTGCCGACGGCGCCGGCGAATATCGCGGCCGCGGCGAAGGACGCGGCCGGTTTACCCTCGAGCCGCGTGAAGAGGTAGCACAGCAACGCTATCGCTATTATGGAGAGGATAGTAAAGACCAGCGGCTTATGGGGAAAGATACTGAAGGCGCCGCCGGTGTTGTGGGATAACGCGAGGTTGAAAAAATGGGGGATGACTTCGACGAGTCGGCCGGGCCAGAGGTGCTTGAGGATGAGGTACTTCGTCACTTGGTCGGCGGCCACCAAGGCCGCCGCGAACGCTCCCCCCGCCGCGTAGCGGCGAAGGCCGCTTAGCCCTTTTCGGCTTCGGCTTGGCATTTCACGCATAACGTCGCGAAGGGCAGCGCCTGCAGCCGGGCGGGCGGAATGTCGCCCCCGCAGGTGTCGCATTCGCCGTAGGTGGCGTCGCCGATGCGCTCCAGCGCCGCGTCGAGCTCCTTTACGATCTGGGTCTCCCGCGTTATGAGCGAGGCGACCTTTTCGCGTTCGTCGGACTCGGTGGAGATGTCGGCGGGGTGAGACGTGAAGGCGGAGATGTCGCCGCTCGCGTCCCGCTGCGTCCGGGATATCGCGACCTCCCGCAGCATGGCGATGTACTCCACCTTCTTCTCCCGCATCTCGAGGAGAAGTTTTTCGAACTTCTTACGTTCCCTCTTGTTCATATTCGACCTCGAGTTGAGAGCGGGCGGCGCCCTTTCTTTATTTCCCTAAGCGGTGCATTACGCCCCGGCATCGTTCGCAAAGGTCCGGCCGGTCCCGGTCCTCGCCCACGGACGGCAGCCGCTGCCAGCACCGCCGGCACTTTTCGTCGGATGCCGCTTCGACGGTTACGGCGACCGCGTCCCCGCCGCTTCGTTCCAACTTGACCTGCGACGTGATGAAGTACGTCGCCAGGTTATCGGCCTCGGCGGCCAGGAGCTCGTACGCGTCGCCGTCCGCGGCCAGCGTGACTACGGCCTCCAGCGGGTGGCCTATAGCGCCCGTCGCCCGGGCCTCCTCCAACGCCTTGAGGACCGCGCCGCGCACTTCCAGCAGGCGCGCGAGCTTCTTCTCCAGCGCGTCGTCCTCGGCGGTTACGTCTGCGTCGTCCCACTCGGCGAGGTGGACGCTCTCCGGCTCGCGCTCGTCCGCGGGGAGGTGCCGCCAGACGTCCTCGGCCGTAAGCGGTATCACCGGCGCGACGAGCTTGGCCAGACCTCGGGCCATCGAGTACAGGCAGCTCTGCGCCGCGCGCCGCCCCGGCTCGTCGGGCGCCTCGCAGTACAGGCGGTCCTTGATGACGTCCAGGTAGAACGCCGAAAGGTCCACCGCGCAGAAGTCGTGGACGGCGTGGTATACGACGTGGAACTCGAAGCGCTCGTACGCGCGCCGCACCCGCTGCGCGAGCCTTTTGAAGCGCTGCCAGGCGAAGCGGTCCAGCTCGGGCCACTGCTCGGGCGGCAGCGCGTCGCGGCCCGGGTCGAAGTCGCTCAAATTCCCCAGGAGGAAGCGGGCCGTGTTGCGGACGCGGCGGTACGTCTCGACGACCTGGTCCAGCAGCTGGTACGAGAGGCGGATGTCGGTGCGGTAATCCTCCGACGCCACCCACAGCCGCAGCACGTCGGCGCCGTACTTCTCCACCACCTCTTGTGGTGGGATGACGTTGCCGGCGGACTTGTGCATGGCCTTGCCCTTGGCGTCCAGCATAAAGCCGTGCGTGATGACGGCCCGATACGGCGCCGAGCCCTTGGTGCACAGCGCGACCAGAAGCGAGAGCTGGAACCAGCCGCGGTGCTGGTCGGAACCCTCGAGGTAGAGGTCCGCGGGCCACGGCAGGCCGTAGCACTCGTTGAGGACCGCGAGGTGGCTCGCGCCGCTCTCGAACCACACGTCGAGGATGTCTTCCGATTTGCGCCAGCTCGAGCCGCCGCACTTCTCGCACGTCGCGCCGCCCGCCAGCTCGTCGGCCGGGGCGCGCCAGTAGCCCTCTATTCCTTCCACCGCTACCAGCGCCTCCACCCGGGCCAGGAACTCGTCGCTGAGGTTGAGCTCTTCGCACGAGGCGCAGTAGAGCGCCGGGATGGGGACGCCCCAACTCCGCTGGCGGCTGATGCACCAGTCGGGTCGACTCTCCACCATGCCGACGATGCGCTGCCGGCCCCAGCGCGGAAGCCACTCGACCTTCTCTATCTCTTTCAGCGCCGCGCCGCGGAGGTCGAGCACCTCCATCGCCATGAACCACTGCTTCGTCGCGCGGAAGAGAAGCGGGTTCTTGCAGCGCCAGCAGTGCGGGTACGAGTGCTCGAGCTCCTCGTAGTTGAGGAGCGCGCCCAGCTCGCGCAGCCGCTCGACGATGCGCGCGTCGGCGTCGAAGACCAGCGTGCCCTCGTAATCCGGAACCTCGTCGGTGAAGCGGCCGCGGTCGTCGACCGGCGAGAGGACCGGCAGGCCGTACTGCTGGCCGGCGTAGAAGTCGTCGGCGCCGTGGCCCGGCGCGACGTGCACGACGCCCGTCCCCTGCTCCAACGTCACGAAGTCCGTCGTTATGACCGGCGAGACGCGCTCGAGGAAGGGGTGCTTGTACTTGACGTCCGTTAGTTCGGCGCCTTTGAATTTCGCGATTATTTCGTATTTATCGATGCCGGCCGCGGCCATCGTCCCCGCCAGAAGATCTTCCGCGACGATATATACGGCGTCGCCGACTCGAGCGGCGGCGTAGTCGTAACCCGCGTCCACCGCCGCCGCCAGGTTGGACGGCAGCGTCCAGGGCGTCGTCGTCCAAACGACGAGGTACGTCGGCGCCTGCGCCCGCAGCTCGTCCAACCCCTCGACGACCTCCAGGCGGACCGTCACCGCCGGCGACTTCACGTCCTTGTATTCCAACTCGGCCTCGGCCAGCGCCGTCTCGCACGAATAACACCAGTGCACCGGTTTAAGCGCGCGGTAGACGCGGCCTTCGCGCGCCATCGCCCGGAACGCGCCCAGCACCGTCGCCTCGTAGTGCGGGTGCATGGTGAGGTACGGCGTCTCCCAGGTGCCGAAGACCGCCAGCCGCTTGAAGTCTTCCCGCTGCAGCGCGATGAACTTCTCGGCGTAGGCGCGGCAGCGCGCGCGCACTTCCGCCGCCTCGAGCTCCTCGCCTTTGGCGCGGAGCTCCTTCACGATCTCGTGCTCGATGGGCTGGCCGTGGCAGTCCCAGCCGGGGACGTACGGCGCGTCGAAGCCGGCCATGGTCTTCGATTTCACGACGATATCCTTGAGGATTTTGTTGAGCGCGGTCCCCATGTGGATAAGGCCATTGGCGTAGGGCGGGCCGTCGTGCAGGAGGTAAACGTCGCGCCCTTGCCGGGCCTCGCGGACCTTGCGGTAGATGTCTACCTTCTCCCAGTACGCGAGGAACTCGGGCTCGCGCTGGGCCAGGTCGGCCTTCATCGGGAAGGCCGTCTTCGGCAAGTTGAGGGTGTCTTTGTAGTCGGTCATAGCTGCGCCTCCGTTGCTCGAGGCGGCGTTAAGCCGCGTATTTTACACGAGTGTCGCCGTTAAGTCAAGTTAAAATTCCTGTCGTAATAGCCTGTTATATAACGAAAAAGCCGGCTTTGGGGCCGGCTTGGGTTTTGCTTATGGTGTTTATCTCAAGGCATACGCAGCCGGCCCGACCGGGGTAGGTCGATAATTATAATTATGGCGTTGGCCGGCTGGCGACTATACATAATCTTACCCACTTCTTGGATAAATATATAGCATAAAGGCGGCGGCGCGTCAAGGAGAACCCGATACCGGCCCTTTCAAGGGCCGGTCTATCAGCGGCGAGGCGTGAACCGCCAGCGCCCGCCGGTTGAAACCGGCGGTTAACGGCCGGCGGTATTCGAGGGGGTACGACGTAACGGCCCGCTAAAGCGGGCCGCTTACGCTACGCGACTCAATACCGTCCGCTAAAGCGGACGGTTTGCTTTCGGGCGGCTAACGCGCCGCTACTCAGAACCGTCCGCTAAAGCGGACGGTTTGCTTTCGGGCGGTTAACGCGGCGCTGCTCAGAACCGCCCGCCGAACCGAGGGGTTTATGAAGGCCGGGCCGCCTAGCGCGGGTTCACTATTATCGCTTTCCAGATGCCGAAACCTTCCACCTCCCGGACCAGTTCCCGGCGCACGAGGGGGAGGGGGCCGCACCAGAAATAAGGGTCCGTTTCCGCCTGGGGCGTCGAGCCGGGCGGGACCAGTACGTACGCTTTGAAAGTAAAGGCCAGCGGCGGGGTCCGGTCTACCGCGGCCGCGAGGCCTCCGTTTAGCATTAAGTAGTACTTTACGGTGTCGTGATGCCACCCGCCCGCGACCACCCGCGTCACCGGCGGCAGCGTGCGTAACGCCGCGGTAAGTTCTTTGGCCCCGGGCGCCGGTCCGGAACGTACCGAGTCGTCGAGGAGGTTTCTCGCCTCGCCGACGGCGCCGACGGCGGCGGCCAGCGCGACGGCCGCCGCCGCGCCCACCCAGGCCGCCTTTTTGCCCCAACGGCGCATCCTAAGTATCTTATGCGCGGCCGCCCCGGCCAACCCGCCGACCGCCAGCGCGGCCAGCGTCGCGACGTAATTTAACACCCGCGTCGGCAGCGGGAACCGGGCTTGATAGAAGGCGACGAGGGCGAGCGCGCATAGCGCGAAGAAGAGGCCGGCGCGTTTCGTTTTCGCCGCTCCCGCTACCGCGCCGACGATGACGACCGGCCCCCAGACCGCGAGGCCGCCCGCGCCCCAGGTTTTTTCGTCCCGTAGCGCGCGGCCGTACAGCCTCAGATATTGGCCCATCTCGCCCGGGCCGAGGCGGGCGTTGTATTCGTTCGCGAAAAACTGCTCGCCGCCGCTGTGCAGCATAACCGGCAGGTATAGGAGCGCCGTCAGCGCCGCCGCGCCGAGCCAGGCCGCGGCCCAGAACCCGAGCGCGCCCTTACCCCTTTTGAGCGAAAGAACGAGGTCGTACGCCGCCAGCGGCAATACTAACAGCAGCCCCGTCGGGACGGCGTAGAGGGCGAGGGCGGAGGATAGGGCCGCAACCGCGGTCCAACGCCTACCGCCGCCGGCGCGCCGTTTCTCTACGGCCCACAGCGCGAAAAGGCAAAGGAAAATCATGAGCGTGTACCCGCGCGCTTGGACCGAGTAGTGGACCGCCGGCGGCGACACGGCCACGAACGCCAACGCGGCGACGGCGCCGGCCCGGCCGAACCACCGGCCCGCTATCGCCGCTACGAGCGCCATCGCGCCGACGCCCGCGAACAGGTTGGGCAGACGCAGCGACCACGGCTCCGGGCCGAACGCTATGATGCTGATTTTTACGAGTACGGTGTTGAGGAGGTGGTTGTTGGGAAGCTGGTACGAAGAGAGCGCTTCGCCGAACGGCCGCGAGGCGAACATCACGTACGTCGTGGCCTCGTCGAGCCGGATAGCGTCAAATAGGTGGCCGACCCTGAGGGCAACGCCGATCGCGAAGAGCGCGGCCGTCGCGGCGATAAACGGCCACGCGTCGGCGTCGCGCAAGTAACTGCGCCACGGCTTAACCTCAACCATACTGCCGTCCCGCTCCTTTAGGCCGTCGTCCCGTTCCGAAACCGGCCCTTTTAAGGGCCGGTAACTCACTCGCCCGGCGTAAGCCGCCGGTACCGCCGGTTGAAACCGGCGGTTAACGGCCGGCGGCCACCTTATACGCCGGCATCGCGCTCGCCGCCGTGGTGCTCCTCCTGCCGCGATACGTAACTCAGGACCTGTTTTACGTTCTTCAACCCCAGGCTCTCGACGTGGTGTCCCTCGCTCTAAAAGTTCGCGTTAACGTCGCGGACAGGCTGAAATTTATTCCTTAACAATCCGGCCGCCGTCCCCTTGAAATACCGGACCGCGTCGCTCACCCGGTCGGAAGGCGTTAGCGCGACGACGAGGTGGACGTGGTCCGGCATAAGCGCCGCCGCTAAGATTTTATAACCCCGCCGTTCTGCTACGTCTAGAATTAATTTAAGGCCCTCCCGGGCGACGTCGCCCTCCAGGATGCGGCGGTTACGTTTCGTCCGGAAGACGACGTGGTAGTTTAATAAAAACGCCGCGGTGGTAGATTTCTGCTACTGGACGAGGGCCGCTATGTCTTCGGCTACGTGTAAGACCACCATAAGGCAATATACCCCGTGCCGCCGGCTTCAGCCGGCGGGCCCGGCGGTTAACGTATATACTGCTCAGAGCCGTCCGCTAAAGCGGGCGGTTTGCGTTCGGGCGGCTAACGCGGCGCTGCTCAGTACCGTCCGCCGAAGCGAGCGGTTTATGAAGGCCGGCCGGCTAGCGCGGGTTCACTATTACCACTTTCCATATCCCGAAGCCCTCCACCTTGCGGAAGAGTTCCTGGCGTACGACCGGCAACGGCCCGTCCCAGAAATATGCGTCCGCTACTTCCTGGGGCGTTAAGTCGGGCGGAACCAGTATGTAAGCGTCGAATGTGAAAGCTTGCGGCGCGGCCCGGTCGAGCGCGTCCGTCGGCTCGCCCATTTTAATCAGGTAGTAAAGAACCGCGGTGTCGTAGAACCAGGCGCCGGCGGCTACGCGCGAGACGGGCGGCAATTCGCGTAACGCGGCGGCGAGCGCCGGGGCTTCGGGGGCGACCCCCGAACGATGTGAGTCGTCGATGAGGTTGGCTGCCTCGCCGGCGGCGCCCGCGCCGGCGGTTAACAGCACCGCGGCCGCGACCCCCGGCCACGCCCAGGCCGGCCCGGAGATGGGTAGTTTCGCTACGATGACCTCGAGCAAGGCGCCTACGCCTAAAGCGAGCAGCGGCGGAAGGTAATAGAAAAGGCGCGTGGGTAAGGGCACCCCGGCGACGAAAATGCCGGCTATCACCACGGCGCAAAATAGCAGCAATAGGCCGTAGGTTCTCCGTCTCAACGCCCCCGCAACGACGCCGGCGGTAAAAAGTGGCACCCAAAACCACGGCCCGCCTATCCCGAACGACTTCGCTTCCGGCAACACACGGCCGTACAACCTGATGTATCGTGCCATTTCCGGTAGGGGGAGTCGCGCGTTATATTCGTTGGCGAAGACGTGCTGCCAGCCGTTGAAGGCTACGACCGGCGCGAACAGGAGGGCCGTAAGCGCTGCGGCGCCGAACCACATCGCCGCCCATAGCCTTAACGCCCGGGGCCGTTTCTTTACGGTTAGCGTGAAGTCGTACGCCGCGACGGGCATCACCAACATTATCGCCGCGGGCAGTGCGTACAGGGCGCAAACGCTTGCGAGCCCCGCCGTAACGGCCCACGCGCCGGGTCGGGGGCTCGAGCGCTTTTTATCTACGGCGAACAGCGCCAAAAGGCCGAAGAAGACGGAGAGGCCGTAGCCGCGCGCCAATACGGCGTAGTGGACGGCGGGCGGTGATATCGCTACTACTGCCAACGCCGCGACGGCGGCGACGCGCCCGAACCACCGCCGGGCGATTAGCGCGGTAAACGCCATCGTCCCTACCCCGGCGACCAGGTTCGGGAGGCGCAACGTCCATTCGGCAGGCCCGAACAGCGCCGCCGTTATTTTGACGAGTACGGTATTTAATATATGATTGTTGGGGATTTCGTAGGCTACCACGGCTTCCCGCCACGGCAGCGTAACAAACCGGACGTACGTCGTCGCCTCGTCGATGCGTATGACGTCGCACAAGTGGGCCGCCCGTAGACATATCCCCAGAATCATTAACGCCGCGGCGGCGGCCAGAAACGGCCACGCGTCGGCGTCGCGCAAGTAACTGCGCCATGACTCGGCCTTAACCATGCGGTCGTTTTACTCCGGGGGTTACGTTAGGCCCTCGGCCAAGGACTCCGCGACGCCTTTGACGGGCACGTCGGCGCCCAGGTCTTTCAGGCCGTCGTCGCCGTTCGATACCGGCCCTTTCAAGGGCCGGTGGCGCTACCGGGGCCCGCCGGTTTAAACCGGCGGTTAACAGCCGGCGTCGCGCTCGCCGCCGTGGTGCTCCTCCTGCCGCGATACGTAACTCAGGACTTGTTTTACGTTCTTCAACCCCAAGCTCTCGACGTAGTATCCCTCGCTCCAAAGGCTCGAGGCTGCTTCGCGCAAAGCGGGGAATTTTTCTCTGAGAAATCTGGCCGCCGTCCCTTTAAAATATCGAATCGCGTCGCTCACCCGGTCGGAAGGCGTTAGCGCGACGACGAGGTG